>NZ_JADBGG010000016.1 GCF_014873765.1 Desulfomicrobium macestii
GTCGCTTCACGGAACTTGGCGGCAGGGATGGAAAGAGCAGGTTTTCAAGCTCTGAGTCGGACAGGCTTGGCGGCAACGGCCAACTGAGGTTGGCAACCTGAGCCCTGCGTAGGTACTCGGAGACGGTGTTGTGTGAGATCTTGAGACTGAGGCCGATCTGGCGTGCGGACAGGTCCCGGTCGAAATGCAGTCGTAAAACGTCTTTGATCTTGCGCATGGATAACCTCGAATTGGGCATGGGCACCTCCTGAAAAGGAGTATGCCCGAGTTATCCAGCGCCGCATCCGCTGCGAATTTTTCCACCGAGTCTGACGCCGTTTGGGCTGGTCAGTTTGTTCCGGAATCGGTGGTCAGTTTGCCGTGGAATCCGTGGTCAGTTTCCCGTGGAATCGGTGGTCAGTTTCCGCCGGAATCCGTGGTCAGTTTGGACCGGAATACGCACCTTAAAGAAATTTTCCGATGAATGCATGATTTTCTCTGAATTGATTACGGCCAGGATGACGGCGATGTCAATTTTTGGCTCTGACGTCGGAAGGAATTTTTCAACATGCTGCTATGGTGATGCAGCCTAACCCGTGTCCCGAATTGATGATGCAGCGCGGGATTCTTCCAGGTCGTGCCGGAGCTGGGCGTTCTCGGACTGTAGGCCCTGAACGAGCTGGTTCGTCTTGTCGAGCTGATCCTGGAAGGACGAAAGGGCCTGGTTCAGCTGCCCTTGCATTTCGTCGATCTTCTTTTCGGTGGTGATGGCCTTATGAAAGGCCTTGATATTGCTTACGATGGCCGTCGTGTAAACGGTCTTTGATTTGAGGATGTCCAGGGTTTGAGCCAACACTTCGGCCAGATCGAAGTCCTCTCCCTCGCTATCATTATATATGGACGGCTGGGGCGCTGGCTCTTCTTTGTGCCTTTGGTACAGGCCTGCCTTCCAAAGCGGGCCGTCTTCGCTGCCAGGGAGCGGGTCGTCCCACCTCTCGCCTGGTCGAATCTTGGCGAACTGCGCCCCGCCTCGCCTCATCTCTCCTTCACCTGTCCATAGCCAGTCGATCGAAGCGCCAAACTTTTCGGACAACAACATGGCCCACGCCGAAGGTATGCTTTGCCGCTCCTTGGCGGAAGACACGCTGGACTGGTTAATTCCAAGGACTCTCGCAAGGGCCGTGTCGCTTTTTACACCGGCGACTGCCTTCATCCTTTCGAGGATATCAGACCATCCGGTTGCTCTGGTTTCGACACCTTGAGCAACCGGTTGAGCAACCTGATGATTATGCCCTTTTTCTATGTCAACAGACTGATTTGATTTGTCTTTCTGGCTTTTCATTGGTTTTTTCCGGATAATACTATGAGCAACCGGATTTAGGCTTGACTGCCATGCAATTAACCGGTTATTCCTCTTCCCATGAAGTTTACAAAAAAACTTAATTTAACAACCTCTAACAAGCAGCGTTGTTACGAGCAATGACAAAAAAACGCACGACCTCGGACACTGCTCCAAGGCAGCTCCTCCTCCCCCTGCATTCCGGAGGTACAAACTCCATTCGTGCCGGTAGGTTATGCCGAAAGGAGGCCATTCGCGAGGCGCTGACACAGGCGCTGGCGGCTTGCCAACTCTCCAGAGAGGAGGTGGCGCAGGAACTGACCCGGCTGACCGGGGAGGCCGTTTCAGTGAATCACATTCACAACTGGTGTTCGGCAGCCAAGCGCGAGTGGCGTTTCCCGCTAGAACTGACCTCTGCATTTTGCATGATCACCCAGGACTTCGGCCTGATTTCGGCCGTCCTCGATGGAACGGGACATGCGCTCGCGGGCGAAGAGACCATGGTCCTGGCCGAATACGGACAGATCCTAATTGAAGAGCGTAAACGCTCCTCCAAGAAGCGCGCCCTATTAGAAAGGCTGGGAGCATGATGATGAGCGAAAAAAATGCACGCCGGATCAAGGCGTGGATGACGCTGAACGGCGTCAGGCAAGCCGACATAGCCAAGGAAATGGGCCTGTCTAGGACGATGATTCAGCGCTTTATTACCGGTCACAGCACCAGCACCAGGGTGTACGAATATTTCATCAACCTTGGCTGCCCCAGGGAGTATTTTGTGGGTCGGACTGAAGCGCGGAGGGCTGCCTGATGGCCAAAGTAGATCAGCCCATCAGTGAAAAAGAGGCACTCTCTGCCGCAGACATCGGGCAGATCCTGGGTTGCTCCAGGCAGGCTGTAGATAAGATGGCAAAAAAAGGAGGATGGCCGGCAATATGGGAAGGCAGGGCCAAGCTGTTTTCAGTCGCAGACCTCCCCGAGGACGTCCGCGTGGCCATCGCCACCAAGTCGTGCCCCTACACCCCGCCAGCCATCACCCCGGCCAAAGAAGCTGGCCTGGCCGATATTATGAAGCTGAAGGGCAAGAAAAAGATCAGGTTCACGACAAGGACTGCAATCATCTCCATTTACAAGGCGTTCTCGGCCAAGGCCAACCTTGCGGACACGCCATGCCGCGAGGCCTTCTGCGTCCGGTGGGCTGCTGGCGAGATTGAGGCGGAGGCCTGGCTGCGTGAGGAGCTCCCGAGTTTCAGTCCGAACTCTGTGAAGAACTGGCTGGAAACAGAGGAGAAAGAAGGTTCTGCTGCGCTTGGCGGGGACTTTGGCAAGCACCGCAAGGGCACGGGCATCATCGAAAGCACCCCCCTGATGCGCGAATCCATCCTGGGCATGATGGCCGAGCACCCCAACGCCTCGGCAGCGCTCATCCGCGAATGGCTTGAAGCAAAATTTCAGAAAGTCCCATCTTTGCGCCGCCTGCAGGCGTGGGTCAGCGCGTGGAAGAAGGCCAATCCGGGCAACTGGATGTACATCCAGGCCCCGGACAAGTGGCGGAGCCGCTTCATGGCCGCCTGTGGCGACAAATACGAGTTAATCGTGAGGCAAAATCAACTTTGGGAATATGACGGAACCCCAGCAGACATTATGCTCTCCGACGGTAAGCGGTATTCCATCATCGGCGTGATCAACATCTTTGACCGCCGCCTGAAATTAGAAGTCGCTCCTTCTGAAAACTCGCGTGACGTGGGCGCGCTGAGCCGCCGCTGTATTTTGGACTGGGGCGTCCCAGAGGGAGTCACCACTGACAATGGCGGTTCATACGTTTCCGCATACCAGCAGCAAGTATTTGGTGCACTTGGCATTGTTCACACCATCCTGCCCCCGTTCCGGCCCGACTTAAAACCGGCCATCGAGCGCGCATTCCGCACCTTTTCACACCATCTTTTGACGATCTGCCCCGCATACGTGGGTCATAATGTGGCCACACGCCAGGAGATCCGCGAGCGCGAGACCTTCTCCAAGCGCCTCATGGACCGCAAGAACCCCCAGGAGTTGTCCATGGCCTTCTCGCCCCAGGAGCTGCAGGAATTCTGCAACGACTGGTGCCAAAACACCTATGCACATCGCCCCCATAGCGGCCTGAACGGGCGCACGCCCTGGGAGGTCGCCCAGGATTGGATCATGCCGGTCCGGCGGATCGAGAACGAACGCGCCCTGGACGTTCTGCTTGTGCCCCTGGCTAGCGGGGGCGGCTTCCGGGAAGTGGGCAAGAAAGGCCTGCGCTGCTCTTCTGGCGTCTATGTGGCTCCGGAGCTGGGCGGCCTGGTCGGCCACCGTGTTCAGGTCCGGATGGACCCTGCAAATCTGACCTGGGCGTATGTGTTCGACGATGACGGCAACTTTCTGTGTCGGGCAGAGCGGACCGATGACCTCAGTGCTGAACAGATGCGCGCAGAGGCCAAGGCCATGCGTCGGGTCAGCCAGGCAACGCCAAAGGCCATATCCAAGGAAATGCGCGCCATGGCCAAACTGACCGAGGCGGATCAGGCCATGCCCGTGATCCGCGAGCACCATCGCAAGCGGGCAGAGGCCATCCGCGCCAAGGGCGTCGACCAGCGCTCCACCGTCTACACCACCCCAGAACTCGAAGCCGCAGCCGATGCTGCGAACGCCCATATCCCCGCCGTCGCCGTCACCGAGCAGTCCCGGGAGATCGTCCCCGGCTTCACGCCCCCGGCGACTGCCCAGGAGCGCTACAAGCTGCTGCTGGCTCTCCAGGCGCGCGAGGATCTGACCGAAGCGGAGGCCAAGTGGGCCCGCATTTACGCGGCCTGCCTTGAGGCGGATGGTTTCCGTCGAATGTACCAGATCTGCGCGGCAACCGGTTAAAATTTCAGAATTATCGACCAGGGCCGCAAGGCCCTTAACCACAACCTTCAAGGAGAACCTGTCATGTCCCTAGTCCCCAACCCCGGCCCCGGGGTAGCACCGCTTGGAAACGTCGCTATGTGCCTGTCCACTCTGAGGCGAGCCATCACGCGCCCTGCGCACCTGCCTGGGATCGTCGTATTCTACGGCCCCAGCGGCTACGGCAAGTCCACGGCCGCCACGGTGGCCACGATCCACTGTGACGCCGTCTACGTGCAGGCCCGCAGCAGCTGGACCCGCAAGGCGGCCCACCAGGCCATTCTGAAGGGCCTGGGCGTTCTCCCGGCCAAGACCGTGGCCGAGATGTCGGACCAAATCGCGGAAGAGCTGGCCTTGAGCAAGCGCCCCTTGATCGTCGACGAAGTGGATTACTTGGCCGAAAGGGGCACCATTGAGCTCATCAGGGACATCTATGAGTCCAGCCAGGCCCCGGTGATGCTGATCGGGGAAGAGGGCCTGCCGGGCAAGCTGAAGCGCTGGGAGCGTTTCCACGGCCGCGTGCTGGATTGGGCACCTGCCCAGCCAGCAAGCCTTGAAGACTGCAAGACCTTGTCCGAACTGCACTCCACAAAGGTACAGATTGCGGACGACCTGCTGGCCAAGGTTCATGACGTGGCCGGGGGCTCGGTGCGCAGAATTTGCGTGAACATCGCCCGGATTGAAGAGCAGGCTCAGGTGGAAGGCCGGGACGTGATGGATTTGGCCGCCTGGGGCGCCCGCGAACTGTACACCGGGGAGGCCCCGAGCCGCCGGAGGAACGCATGAGTCAGGCACCCGCAAGGCATTGCTCCCCGGCGGGAGTGCTGACCGACCGGGAGCGGTTGTGGGCGGCAATGCGCGAGCTGCGAGTGTTTACGATCCGCGACCTATGCCGCGCCGTAAACACTGGCAAGGACCGCGACGCCGCCATTTCGGACAGCAAGGCCAAGGACTACCTGGTCGGCCTGGTCCGGGCCGGGATCGTGGGCAAGGGGCTGACTGTTCGGTTCGAGCCGATGCGATTCGAGCTGATTAGCGACACCGGCGTGCGCGCCCCGCGCGTCCGCAAGGACGGGACCATGCTGCCCGAATCTGGCCGCAACCGGATGTGGAAGGCCATGCAGATCCTGGGCGAATTCTCCACCAGGGAGCTCATGCACGCGGCCAGCATCCCCGGCGCCCCCGTCGCCTATTCCGAGGCCAAGACTTATTGCGGCTGGCTGGCCCGTGGCGGCTACCTTTTGCAGTCCGGGGAGCGGTTCCGCTTCATCCGCGCCCGTTTCACCGGATCCAAAGCCCCGCAGATCCTGCGCGTGAAGCAGCTTTTCGACCCGAACTCGGACAAGGTTGTTTACTCCTCTGATCCGGAAGGCAGGGACGACCTGTGAAACGGCCAAGCGCAATGAAATTGGCCCTTTCGGGCTGGGGCGAAGTCCTGCCCATGTACCTGCCGGAGTGGGTGGTGACGCTTGCCGAGGCCTGCGACAGGTCCAGCATGCGCACCGTAGCCGCCTCCCTGGGCGTCTCCCCGGCCCTGGTGTCGCTGGCAATTCGCAACGCCCACCACGCCCGCCTGGACTTCATCCAGGCCCGCGTGGAGGCAGTCCTGGGCGGCGTTGAATGCCCCGTCCTTGGCCACATCAGCGCCGAGCGCTGTCGTCAAAATCAAGATCAACCTTTTTCATCTATCAACCCGCTCTCGGTCAGGCTGTTCCGGGCCTGCCGTGGCGAATGCCCCCACGGAGGGAAAAAATAATGGTCAGCAACGAAATCAGAAACAACGCGGCGGCCCTGGGAGTTCTGATGCACCAGGTGGGAAACGAGCAGGCGGCGCTGATCCGCATTGTGCGCTCCAACTTGGCAGCAGCTGCGGACACGGCGGAAGAGATGGAGCGGAACCTTGTGGTGCCCCGCCCCGCAGCGCAGGCAACGGCAGAAGAACCCGAAGTGATCGAAGACAACGAGTTCAAGGAGGCAATGTGATGGAAGGCTACAAGAAGAACGCTGCCGGGCACCTGGTACCCTTGGAGCAGATCCAGCCCATCGACCTGGCTCGGGATGAGCTGGTCGTAGAGAAGGCGGAGAAGATCAAAGCCGCACAGGAGATGATACGCAAGCTCAAGGCGGAGATCATGGGCGACATTGAGGCTTTCGTGTCCTTGGCTGCTCAAAAGTACGACGCCCAGGTGGGCGGGCAGAAAGGCAATGTGACGCTGATGAGCTTTGACGGCCGCTACAAGCTCCGTCGCCAGATCAGCGAAAACCTGTCTTTTGACGAACGGCTGCAGGCGGCCAAGGCCCTGATCGACGAATGCATCCGGGAGTGGACCAAGGGCAGCCGCACAGAGCTGCAGGCGCTCATAAATGACGCCTTCCAGGTCGACCGAGAAGGGAAGATCAATACGGGCCGTATCTTGGGATTGCGCCGCTTGAACATCGACGACGACCGCTGGCTGAGGGCCATGGAGGCCATCTCCGACAGCCTCCAGGTGACGGGCACCACGGCCTACTTCAGGTTGTACGAGCGCGTCGCAGGGGACCGTTACACGGCCGTTCCACTGGATATGGCCGCGGTCTAGCCTGTTGACCCCGAGTGGCGGCGAGGTCTCTCGCCGTCACGATCGGGCCAGCAGGCGGTGCCCCTGTCGGGACACATACACCTCGGCAACACCTGCAGCGCAGGCGGTCCCTCCTGGCCGTGACCGCGCCGTAGCACCCACGAGACGGGTGGCTGAATCAAGAGTGGCGGCGAACCATTGGGGTTCGTCGCCACCATCGAAACAGCGAGGAGGTTTTAAGTGGGCGGAACAGAAGCAATCACCAGGGCAAACACCCTAACGATCGACGAAGTGCCCCGCGCCTTCTGTAAGGAGTTCTGCGCTACGTGGATCGGGCGAAAGCTGCGAAACGGGCAGGATGAGAGCTGGTGCGGCAAGACAGTGTTCCCGCCCGCTGCGGACGGGAAGAGATACTGCGCATGGGAATGGAAACGAATCAAGGAGAAGATGAGTCTATGTGCGAAGCTGAAGTCCTGAGCTGGCTACTCTCAGAAGTCGAACAGAAGTCAAAGGAGCATCTTGGCAACGTAAAGAGCGTTGTCCGCACCCTCCAACACCGCTGCAACTTCGAGGATCATTACGAGCAGGACCGCGCGGTGGATGCCGTTTTGGAGCTCGAAGGGTTCGGCGGTGATCTCATGGGTCTGGTTCGCGAAGCAAACCAGCGTTTAAAGGAAAGCAAAGGGCAGGTGGCTGCATGACAACCGTACTGCTCAAAGTGTCAACGCTTGAAGCCGTTTCTGGAGACGAATTGACCAGGTACGTTCAGTATTTGGTCATGGGCGTCGAAGAGACCGAACACGACGAAGAGGCCTTTGCCCTTCTCGACGATGCGGCAATTCTCACGGTGGAGCGGGCAGAATGAAGCGCGAAGATTGGAAGAAGATTGAAGACAGGCTGCGCTTTCCAGGTGCCAAGATGTCCCTGCGTGTGGATGGCAGGGACGTGGACCTGGCAGTCCGTACTGACAAAATGAAGATGGTCATCCTGGTGTTTGTTGATGGCTGGGCGAAAGGTGCGTGGCTTGATGTCACGAAACCCTGCCCGGAACAGGCTTACATGAGGCGTCACGAACGCTATCTCTGGCCAAAAAAAGAGCGGGATGGCGCCGCGAAGTTCGCAAAGCGCTTCGGAAAGCGTGAAGCAAAGAAGTATCTCGGGGATATAGATAAAAAATTCGTGTGTTTTTATCCGTACTTCCCATCAGTTCGCGCCGTCCGCACTCACTACGAAAAGACCTTCAAGTCCATCGAGCTGGTGGAAGCATGAAAGCCACCTGCCCAGTCTGCGGGGGTTACGGCCCCCTGGAATCCTTCCTGGTGGACGACGATGCCAAGCGGGCCGTGGTAGCCGTCGGCAAGCTGCCCGGCGACCTGCCGCGCCTTTGCTGGGCGTACCTCGGGATGTTCCGCAAGCCAGCGTCCACCAGGGTTCTGACATGGGAGCGCGTGGGCCGGATCGTGGCGGAGCTCGCCGACCTGGTGGCCGAAAAGGACATGAGCTGGAAGAGCCAGCGCGTGGTTCCGAGCCGCCCGGAGTTCTGGGCTCAGGGCATCCAGGCGATGCTGGACCGGGACGCTCAGGGCAAGCTGGAACGGCCGCTGGATGGCCACAACTATCTGCGCGCTGTTGTTTACGAGATCGCAGAGAAGGCTTGGCATCAGGGCAACGTGAAGAAGGAAAACGAAGCGAAATTCAGGCCCCAGGAGCCGCAACAGCGCCGCCGGGACCCGGAGCATGACGACAAGCCCATCGTGCCCTTGTCCGAAGGGATCAAGGGATGGCGGGAAAGGCTTGGCGTTAGCAAAAAAGAAGGAGGCGACAATGGCAGAGCTGATATTGACTGACGAAGAGAAGGCAGCTGCTCTGTGGAGCGATCTTGATGATGCGGCGATCGGCAAGTTGGTGAAAAAGAGTATTGCGACGATTAGCACAGCTGCAGAACAGGCGGATCGTATCGTGATACAGGCGGCTGCGCTGTTAATCTGCTGCTGGGCACATGAGTGCAACGCCACCGACGTGAAGTTTGAGCTGGGCGGCGTTACGCAGGCAGGCCGTGATTTTGGGGATTGGGCCGTCGTTGTCACCAAAACACGTCAAGGAGAACAGCGATGAACACAACCGACATGATCAACCACATCCGCGCCAACAAGCAACCCCTTAGCCAGCGTGTGCTGCAAGCCATTGCAGACCGTCTTGAAGAGCAGGATGCCTATCTTCGGTCAGCTCTTGGCACCTTGTCGACTCAGGAAGAGCAGCTTCGTGGCCTCGGGTCCGAGTTGGCCGAAAGCGAGCGCCACCGGCAGATCCTCACGACGCAGAACAAGGAACTGCTGGATGCGCGCAAGAATCTGGAAGCATTGGAAGCGGCGCTGGCCCCACTCCTGGCATGGGATAATGCTGAGCGCCGGACTTCAATCATCATGGGGCCTGCCGAGCCCATGCTTGAAAGCCTTGGCTGCACTGTCGTGGCGGAAGACTTTGACCGCATCAGGGAGATTCTTTCGCACTATCGTGACGCCCATGCCGTGGAGTGTCGGCAGGCATGAGGGCGGTCTGTGTAATTATCGCCTTCATCTTGGCTTTGGAGCACAATGCCGCTTCGATTCTTTTCGTGTTTCTCGCCTTGTTCATGGGCGACCGAGTTTAGAGGAGCTTTGCATGGATAATCGCATTTTCACAGGCGGCTTTAGTGTAAGGATGGGCACGAAACGGACCCGCTTTGAACTGTCCCCGGCGGAGATCCACGGCGGCCCTGAGGGCCTTTTCCGTGTCCGTGTCGACCGTCGCTGGCATGACGGCCCCGAGGGTGAAGCGCTCTTTTTGGACCGAGACGGGCTTGCCCACCTGGTCGCCTCGGCTGCGCTGGGAGCAGTGGGTGTTCCGGCACCACGCCCAAGCCTTCGAAGAGGGGCCAGGGTCAGCGTGCGAATCGAGGATGAAGGGCGCGCCCGGGTCGAGGGTGGATTTACGGTTGGGCCGTTCATCCTGGCCCATGACGGCCGCTGGATGGTGCCTGTGACGGTCTACGGTGGAACGCGGTACGTCGCCGCTGAGGATATCGTTGCGAAGGAGGAAAGGCTGTGAACTGGAGAATTGTACCCTGGAACCCCAAGTACAAGCTGAGCGACACGGGGCGGATGATGGGGCCAATGGGCCTGTGCAAGCCATGGATCGGATCCGGCCTGCCGAGGGCGGCCAAGTACACGCTGTCCGGCACGGGCGCGATTACCGTGCAGAGGGCGATGCTCAAGGTGTGGGACATCTCCCTGGAGCCGACGCGGGAATGGATCGTTGCGGTTTGCGCTGACGTCCGGGCGGACAAGGAAGAGCGCCGCGCCGCCGCGCGCCGGGCCGAAAAAGAGCGCCGCCAGGCGGGCGCGCCCAAGCCCGCCCCTGTGGCTGTCCCGTCGGTCGAGGAGTGGCGCGCGCTCCCGCAGGACGCACGCTATGAGCTCTCGAATCACGGGCGGCTTCGTGGCCCCAGGGGGCTGCGCAAGCCGTGCATTCCCGGTGGAAAGAACCCGTATTCCGCCCTCTACCCGGTCAGGCTCAAGAACGAAAACAGGATTACGGCCCTGATCATCAGGGTGGCGATGCTGCAGGTCTGGGGCGTCGAGCTCGTGCCGACTGGCGAGCTTATCTCCAGGTTCCGGGCTGAGGCCGAGGCGGAGAAGAAACTCAAGTGCCGCCCGAAGCTGAGGCTGGTCGAGCCGAAGAAGAAGGACACGGCGGCGAACAGAAACGTCCGCCACTGCGCGGACTGTGGCCGGGCCCTTTCTCCCGGGTACTGGAGGCGCTGCCCCGAGTGCTGGACAGCGGTCCGCAAGGGCCTGGATACGCCCCTTGAGGAGTACGGGACGGCAAGTAGAAGATGAGCGAAACCTCCTGCGGGAGGTCGTCCGGGCGTGGCGGCCCGGGCCTGATGAGCAGCCGAGGAGTCAAGATGACCGTTCTATCGATTTTCACCGGAAAGCCCGTGGACCCGGCGACGCTGGCCAAGGCCCCGGCCCGTAAACAGGACCCGGCCAAGGTCGCGCCCCGTAAACGCGGCGGGCTACAGCGCGAGAACCAAAAGGCGATGCTGGCCAAGGTGCATATCGCCAAGCAGCGCCTGGGGCTGGATGATGAGATCTACAGGGGTATCCTGTCGGAGCGCTTCGGCGTGGATTCGAGCAAGGATCTGGAAATGACCGGCCTGAACGATCTGCTTCTGCACCTTCAGCGCCTGGGCTTCCAGCCTACGCCGCGCCGCAAAAGCGCAGATCCCTATGACGTTGATGCGCAGATCCGCAAGATCGAGGCGCTGCTGTCAGAGAAGGGCCGCGTCGAAGGCACGGACGTCCCCTGGGGCTACGCCATGGCCATCTTGAAGCGTCAGACCGGCGGCAAGGTGAAGAGCTTTGAGGATGCTTCTGCCCTGGAGCTGCGCGGCGTGATCGTGGCCCTGATCCGGGACGCCCACAAGCACGGGCGGAGGGTGCAGTAATGTGGGTCAGCTATCCCGAGCTCGTGAGTATTCTCGGTGACGACATGGCCCTGGTGCTGACCAGGGGCAAGGGCGGCATCAAGTTTTATGTCCCTCGCCAGGCGAGCCCGGACCACTGGCTGGCCAAGCTGGTCGGCGTGGACGGGATGGAGGCGCTTTGCGTGTCCTATCCTGGGGAAGATATCGTGGTCCCGAACGGCCGCCGCGAACACTGCAAGGCCAAGGTGCTGCAGCTGCTTGCCGAAGGGCTGACAAAGGCCGAGATAGCGGAACAATGCGGCGTTACGGACCGGTACGTGTACATCGTTTCCAGTGCGACGGCGGGGGCAAGGCAGTTGCCCTTGCCGATCAGATCGAAGGACCCTCTTGTCGATCACCCTGAAACGAAGTAAGCGATATTCAGAACAAGATCCCTTCACCCCGAAACATTTCGCCTTATCCCACAAGGCCCTCCAAGAGTATCACCAGCTCTAGGAGGGCTTTTTTATGTTCAAGAATGCATTGAATTTTTTCCGGGATCTTGTGGCCCAGGGCATCGGCAGGATCAGGGACAAGGCCCTGGGCATTGTCCAGGGCTCTCTATTGCCGCTTGTGACCAAGAGCCTGGATGGCCTTTTGAGCACAACCAGGTTCCAGATCGTGTACTGCCTGATCGCTATCGTGGCCCTGTGTGGCGTGGTGTGGCTGTATAGCCCGCAGCAGCTCCCGGTGGTGCTCTACAAGCTTTTGCTGGCCCCGCTTGGTGGCGTCGTCGGCGGGTGCGTCTGGCTGGCCCTGGTGCCCATTGCGAACCCCTCGCGCTACCTGGCGACGGACTGGCGCGAGGATCCGGACGCGGACGTCAAGGGCGGAGCGGACTTTGAGATTGCCGACGGCTATGAGCGGATTTTCAGCGTGTGCGTGGTCTGCCTGGCCCTGGCCTTCACTATCGGCATGCTGGCCGTGGGGCTTGGGCTATGAGGCCGAATTGGGGCCTGATGGCCGTCTTGGCCTTTTGCGCGCTCTTCTGGTGGGGGGTCTGGGAGGCCGTGGCCTCCCCTCTCATTCCCGCCCAGGCCAAACAGCACCGCGCCCTCCTCATTCGCGAGGCGAGGGCTCAGTGGGGGCTTGACGCCCCGGTAGCCACGTTCGCGGGCCAAATCCACCAAGAGTCCAGATGGAACGAGCGGGCCGTGTCGCCAGTGGGCGCGCAGGGCCTGGCTCAATTCATGCCTACTACATCGCGCTGGCTGCCCGAGGTCGCGCCGCAGACAGGGCAGCCTATGCCGTTCTCTGCCTCGTGGTCCATCAGGGCCATGATTGTTTACGACAAGTGGATCTGGAACAGGGTCCTGGCCGCCTCGGACTGTGACCGATGGGCGTTTACGCTTTCGGCATACAACGGGGGGCTGGGGTGGGTGCAGCGGGACCAACGCCTGGCCGCGTCCAGGAGGGCGAATCCGCTAAGCTGGAACGATGTTACCCGGTTCAACTCCGGGCGTTCCGCCGCGAATTTCAAAGAAAACAGGGGCTACCCAGAGCGGATCCTGAACCGCTGGGGGCCCCTTTACCAAGCCGCCGGTTGGGGGCGTGGGGGCTGTGATGCTCGGTAGCCTGCTCCCTCTGGCCGGACGGCTCCTTGGCTCCACGTGGCTCTGGGTTGCCGTCCTTCTGCTTGTCAGCTTGGGGGCCGGGGCAGCCCTCTACGTCCAGGACTTGCGCCACGAGGCGGAGGTTTCGGCCCTTGGCGGAGAGCTCGCAGCCCAGGAAGTCCAGCACGCCGCGACCAGGTCGGAGCTTGCCGAGTCCAAAAGAGAGACGGCCGGGCTTCGGGTTGCCCTGGATCAGGCGCGAAACGCCACCGAGGCCCTACAGGACAATGTCCGGGCGGCGCTTGTCAGGGAGGCACAGGCCCGCGCCGATGCCGAGGCCAGGAAAGCAATCATTTCGGCCATGCGGACGCGCGAGCGCACGGAAGCAGAGGCCAGGGAGGTGGTGGATGATGCGACGCGTCACAGTGCTGCTACTCGCCTTAACCGTCCTTGGTAGTGCCGGGTGCGGGGCGAAGGCCCCTGTCGCTCCCGTTGTCGTGGCCTTGCCCGTGGCAGAGTGCCCGGCTCCATCCCGCCCGGCCATTCCGGCCCTGGACCCGGCCCTGCCGTTCGACCACGCGCTGTCCGTGGAAATTTTCTTGGAGCGAGACGACGTTTTTCGGTCGTACGCCAAGGCCCTGGAAGACTGCGTGAAGTGCTACGGGGCCCAGTCTGGAGGCGATAGTGGACGAAATTGACGCGGCCCAAAAGGCCGAGCGCCTATTCCGGGAAGGGGCGCTCGCGAGCATGAGGCGGCCGAAGGCAGCCGCCCGGGAGAGCCTGACCCACTGCGTGGATTGCGGGGAAGAGATCCCGGAGAAGAGGCGCCTGGCTATCCAGGGGTGCCGCCGCTGCCGGGAATGCCAGGAAGAATTTGATAAGGAGGCACCTTGGTGATCGATTCAATTTTAAGTTGGGCCCCGCTCGTTTTGTCGGTTGTGCAGCTGCTCCTGGCCTGGGTGCTCTGGAGTATGCGCCAAGAGTTTGTCCGGCGTGTCGACTGTGGAAGGGAGCGGGACGGTATGGCGAAATGCCACATAGACTTGGCGCACAGGGTTGCGGCAGCTGAGGCGGACATTGGGAATATGCCCAGGCCTGCAGCATGGTCAAAAATGCAAGTGGCCATGGAAGAGGTTCGGGGCTCGAATAAAGTGCTACTCGCAAAACTTGAAGGTCAGAGCGAGATACTAAAGCGCATTGAGCATCCTGTGCAATTATTGATGGAGCACCATCTGAAGGGGGACAAGTGAGCTTCAAGAATTTGATCACAGAGGATCGCCGCCTGGTCATTCTCCGTTTTCTGTCTGAGGATCCAGCATACCGGCTGAACACTTCTGTTTTGCGGGCCGCGCTTGATGCCTACGGGCATAGTGTGAGTCGCGACCAAGTGGACACAGAGGTGTGGTGGCTTGTGGAACAAGGTTTGGTGGAAACCGAGTCTGTCGGGCCGGTTCTGGTGGTAACATTAACCGCGCGAGGGCTTGACGTGGCTCAGGGCCGCGTTGCTGTGCCCGGCGTCAAGCGTCCCGGACCGAGGTCTTGATATGCCAAGAGTATCAACAGTGAAGAGGCTCCCTCCTGAGATCCGCGAAGAGATTCATCGCCTGCTGGAATCCGGGCAAACACTGGACTCGATTGTTGAGCACTTGCGCTCGATGGGCGTGAGCGAGGTCAGTAGAAGCGCGCTTGGCCGGTACAAACAGAACTTTGAGCGCATTGTGGAGCGGGTCCGGCGGTCCAGGGAAATCGCCGATGCGCTGGTCCGGCGCTTTGGCAACGCGGATGAGAGCAAGAGCATGCGGGCGAATATCGAGATGATGCACGGCATCGTCTCGGAAATGCTCATGCAGATCGGAGACGTGGAGGATGGACAGGACGGCGGGAAGGCGGTGCTCTTGGAGCCGAAGGCGGCCCATGACCTGGCCAAGGCCCTAGATCACTTGGCGCGGGCGCGGAAGTTTGACCAGGAAGCGATTATCAAGATCCGCGCGGAAGTCGCCAAGGAAGCCGAAGAGAAGCTGGATAAGGCCGTGACCAAGGCCGCCGGGCAGGCGCAGCGAGAAAGCCTGTCCCCGGCTCAAATACTTGAGCGGGTCAAGGCCATTTACAGAGGCGAGGCGTAATGAGCTCGGGCGTCCTCTATCCCTTCCAGCGTCGGTGGGTTGACGACGATTCACGGTTCAAGATCGGCATGTTCGCCCGGCAGACTGGAAAGACGTTCTCCACCACCCTGGAAATAGCCGAAGACATCCTTGCGCATGACGTGCTTGGCAAACGCACCAGGTGGGTGATTCTGTCCCGAGGCGAACGGCAGGCGAAAGAGGCCATGGACGAAGGCCTGAAGCTTCCTTTAAGGGCGATGGGCTCTGTTTTTGAGAGCATCGAATGTGATTCGGGCTATCGCTATGAGGACGGATCGAGCATCAAAGCCCTGGAGGTGGCTCTGAAGCACGGGTCCAGGGTGACGGCATTGCCTGCCAACCCGGACACGGCGCGAGGGTTTTCGGCGAATGTGTTCCTTGACGAATTCGCGTTCCACAAAGACAGCCGGGCCATTTGGAAGGCCCTTTTTCCGGTGATCTCAAAGCCGGGGCTGAAGCTGAGGATAGTTTCAACGCCGAACGGGAAAGGGAACAAGTTTTTCGAGCTTATGACGGGGAAGACGGACCATTGGAGTCGGCACATTGTAGACATCCACCAGGCCGTGGCTGAGGGGCTTGATCGCAATATCCAGGAATTGCGCGATGGATGCGCCGATGAAGACACTTGGAGCCAAGAATTTGAATTGCAGTGGGTTGACGAGGCGAGCGCCTGGCTTCCGTATGAACTGATAACTTCCTGCGAGCATGAGCGCGCCGGGTCTCCAGATGCGTATTCCGGGGGCTCTTGTTTTGTGGGGGTGGACATCGGGGCGCGAAAAGACCGCTTCGTTATCTGGGTCCTGGAGCCTGTCGGGGACGTCCTGTGGACAAGGGAGGTCGTTGTTCGTCGCGGGATCACGTTCGCAGAGCAAGATCGTTTACTTGACGATGTTTTTTCTCGCTACAATGTGATTCGCTGTTGCATGGACCAGACGGGCATGGGCGAAAAGCCAGTTGAAGATGCGCAGGCTCGCCATGGACGTCTGCGAGTCGAGGGGGTTCTGTTTACGACCCCGAACAAGCTGACCATGGCCACCCAGGGCAAAGAAGCTTTTGAAGATCGGCGCATTCGCATCCCTCTGGGGGACAAGGAGATCAGGGCCGACCTGCATAAGTTGAAGCGGGTCGTGTCGCCAACGGGGGCACCGCGCTTTGTTGCGGAATCCGACGCTGACGGTCACGCCGATAGAACATGGGCGTGCTTTTTGGCGGTAAACGCCGCCGGCAAAAAGACCGGCTTACAAGTGTGGGAGGCTTTGGCACATGGGTAGACGACGGGACCACAAGCCGGGCGGGAAGAAGTTCACCGCAGACGGTTTCGACAATTTCACGGGACGTCTGGGCATGGGGCAGGACAACCTGTTGGCCGCAAGCGGATACTCCCCAGGGCGCTATGCGACCAGGAGCCGGATCGAGCTTGACGACATGTACCGCAGCAGCTGGGTCGTGGGCCGCATGATCGACGTTGTGGCCGAGGACATGATCAGCGGCGGCGTGGAGATCCGCTCCCAGATGGACCCGGGAGACAAGGAAGAACTTCTGCGACAGATGCGCAGGACCGGGGTTCAGGCCAGGCTGACGGACGCCATCAAATGGGCCGGACTCTATGGCGGGGCCATCGCCGTGATCTTGATCGATGGTGAAGATCTATCGACCCCCCTGGACGTCTCTGCGGTGGTCAAGGGGGCATTCCGTGGGCTTTACGTGCTGGACCGGCACCAAGTCACGCCCCTGGACGAAGGAATTACCGAGCTGGGGCCGATGCTGGGGTATCCTGTCGGGTACCGGGTGCATGCTCAGGCGCTGCGTGGGCAGACGATCCACCATAGCCGGGCCATTCGGTTCGTGGGCGTGGAGCTCCCGGACGAAGCGCGCCGCTCTGAGCAGTATTGGGGCGGAAGCATGGTCGACCGCGCCTATGACCGGATCCTTGCCTTGGACAGCGCCACCCATGGGGCTGCGAATATGCTGTATCGCTCGTTTCTGCGAGTGATCGGCGTGGATGGATTGCGCGACATACTAGCTGCGGGGGGGCAGGCCGAGGCTGCACTTCTCAAGATGTTTACGATGGTGCGCCAAATGCAGTCCAACGAGGGGATCACGCTGCTGGACAAGAACGATACGTTTACGACCCACGGCTGGACGTTCGCGGGCATCTACGACGCCCTGCAGGCCTTTTCGGAGCAGATCTCCGGGGCCACGGGCATCCCCCTGGTGCGGCTCTTGGGGCAATCTTCCAAGGGATTCAGCACTGGTGAATCCGACCTTAGAACCTATTACGACACGATCAGCACCAAGCAGGAAGACGACCTGCACGCGCCGATGGAGGCGCTCTTTGCCATCTTGTCGCAATCGATATGGGGCAAGCCCCTGCCTGATGGCTTCGACTTTGTTTTCCGGTCCTTGTACCGCCCGACGGAAATGGAACGCTCGCAAATCGCCACGGCAGACGCGCAAGCTGTTTCGGCGCTCTACGCCGGCGGCGTCATCACCCGCGCCCATGCCTTGTCCGAGCTGCGGGATTCCAGCCGGACTTCCGGCAGATTCGAAGGCATCACGGACCAGGACATCGAAGAGGCCAAGAAAGAAGACTCAGTGCCGCCGCTGCCTGAAGGGCGGCTTCCTGAAGAGCTTGCCGGAGGGTGGCCTGGTGCCGGGCAGTAAGTGGGATCGCCCGATCCAGGGGCGGTCATGGGGATGGGGCGACGCTGACAATTCGTCGTCTTTTGCGCCGTCCAAGGTGGCTACGAAGCGCTATGCCCGGCAGCTGACCGCTGTCGCGTCCAAGATTGCCGAGGTGGCCCGCCGGGATCCTCAGAAGGCTGAGCAGGCGCTGCGCGAATATGCCGAGGTGATCGACCCGTGGGCCAGGCAGGCGGCGGCCAGCATGGTGACGGGCGTGCGCCGCAAGAATGACCAGGCGTGGCGCTCCCTGGCTGGGCGTATGGGGCTGGATGTGCGCACCCTGCTGTCTTCGGGAGAGGTGGGTGATGCCGTCCGTGAGCGCATCGAGGAGAACGCCAGCCTGATCCGCTCCATGGTCATCGGCGCGGCCGACCAGGTGGGCGGCATTGTGCGCGAGAACATGGCGGCCGGGTCCAGGGCTGAGGATCTGGCCAAGCGCATCGAGCGCGCGGGCGAAGTCAATCAGTCGCGAGCCTTGACCATCGCCAGGACGGAAGTCAGCAAGGCCGGAACCGCCTTGACCACGGCCCGCGCCCGGTCCGTTGGCTCGACAGGGTACATTTGGCGGACGACCAGGGACGGGGACACACGCGAGAGCCACCGGGCCATGGAAGGCAAGTTCGTGGAGTGGGACAACCCGCCCACGATCGACAGGATGACGGGCCATGCGGGAGAGTTTCCGAATTGCCGGTGCTATCCTGAGCCGGTTATCCCGAGGGAAACGGGCGGCGTTTACGCGTCGCCGATGCCCACACAGGAAACAGAGATGGAGACAGGGACAAAGTCCGCTCTGTCGCAATGGGAAAAGCAGTCCACAAGCCACGTCATCCCGCACGTGCCAGAGGCCCCTCTGGTCAACGTGGAGCGGGCCAAGTTCGACCGGCGCAAGCTGGCGGCGTATTCCCTGGATCCTGAGGCGGCGGACCCGCGCGGACGGGCCAAGGCTGTTTTGTTCAAGAAGCTGCTCGGGGCTGATCCGAGCCATGCGGATCTGATCGAGAGCCAGATCATGTCCTTGGCCCCGCACCTCCCGGCCAAGCGAGGGAAGGCCGATGAGCATGGGGAGCGCTTTGAAATACTGACGCCGGTTACGGGTCCAAACGGAACGACCGTTGACGTGCTCAGCGCCTGGATTTACGACAGGGACAAATCGGGCCGGAACATTTCGACCGTCCCGCGCCTGACAAGCTGCTACATTCCGAAGAAGAGGAGCGCGACATGATCCGCGAAGGGGGCGCCATCCGCCTGACCACGCCGCTGGACGTCGAAGACGTTTTTGACCATTCGGTCGTTCATCGGCTTCCGATCGGTACGACGGGCCGGGTAATCGACCTGCTTGGCGGCCGCGCCTATGAAACCGAGTTCCTGATCGGCGACGTTGATGGGGAGCACACGTGGGCATCCGGAGCGGTGAAATTCGACCAGTGCGAGCCTGCCTTGGAGCCCACGGCGTGAAAACGTCCATATTTGCCATGAGAGGCGTTCAAGCCTCAGAGCCGAACAACGCCCCGGTTTTTCCCATCCGATCGATTCTAGCCCGTTTACGGGCCGTTTACAGAGCGTCCTGCTAGGCTCGCTCGTTCTTACAATCCCACCTTCCTCACGCTGAATTCATTCCGACTGACCCCAAGAGGCCGGCGCGCATAGCGTTGGCCTCATGCGTTACCATACTACCAGCGCCCTTTCCGAGAATATCCGGATCACGCCGGAAGGCTATCTTCTGTGCCTGGACGTGCCCGTCGCCCGGACCGGGGTCATGCACTACCTGCCTGAAGAGCTCCCGGAAGAGATTGCCGCGCATGCGACCGAAGAAACGGTGCTGGTGTATCGGCTGCCCGAAGATGTCTTTGCCCCCGAGACCGTAGCGTCGTTCGAGGGCAAGCCCGTGACCGTCGGCCACCCCGAAGGCTTTGTGACTCCCGACAACTGGAAAGAGCTGGCCTGTGGCCATGCTCAGAATGTCCGGCAGGGGGAGGGAGAGGCTTCGGATCTGCTGCTCGCGGATCTGCTGATCACGGACCAGGAGGCTATTTTCCTGATCGCGCCCAAACAAGGCGGGAAGACCGAAGACAAGCCCTTACGGGAAGTGTCGTGTGGCTATGACGCCGAATACGAAGAGATGGCGCCGGGCGTTGGGCGGCAGTTCGCCATTGTTGGCAATCATATCGCGTTGGTGCCGCACGGACGGTGCGGCATCCGCTGCGCAATTCAAGACAAGGAGTCTCACATGCCGAAGAAAAAGAAGTCGGGCTTCCTGGACCGTCTGCTCAAGAACCCTAAGGCGAAGGCCGTTCTCGACGAAGCAGCTGAAGAAGCGGCCAAGGACGAAGAAGGTGCCTCCGAAGAGCAGCAGCAGACCGCCACGGACAGTGACAACGAGCTGCTCATAGAGCTGAACGAAAATGTGAAGGAGGTGCTGGTCATTGGGCGCTCTTTGATGGAGCTCCTCCAGCCCAAGAACGAGGATGAAGATCCCGAGCCTGGCGAGGACGAAGACCCCCAGGGTGATGAAGAAGCCGAGGACGAAGATCCGGCCGCCGATGAAGACGACCCGGCCAAGGCCAAGGACAGCGCCGCGAAGCGCAAGACCGCAGACGCCGCTATTGTGCGCCGTGCTGGGCTCCTGGCTCCGGGTCTGCGCTTTAATACGAGCGATTCGGCCTGCACGGTCAAGCGCATGTCCTTGCGCAGCGCCATGAAGGACGAAGCTGTCGCCAGGGTCGTGGACGGGTGCCTGCGAGGAACCGCCATCGGGAAGGCCGATTGCCTGACCCTCGACGCCGCATTCATGGCCGCGTCCGAGGTCGTCGCCGCTCGCAATAACGCCCGCACTGCGGACGCCCTTGCCGGTAAGCGCAAGACGGAAGACGCCAAAAAGGCCGTCACCCCGGCGGACATCAACGCCCTTAACCGCAAATTCCGTGATTCCCTGTCTGGGAAATAGGAGGCCACATGCCTGTATTTACTGAACGTATGCCTGCCGGATTCCCCGGCAACATCTCCCGCCAGGCGGACGCCCAGGTCGAACCGACTGTGGCCGCTTCCGCCATTGCTTTCGGCGGCCCTGTCCAGCTGGACGCGGCCGGAAAGATCGTGGCGGCCACTGTCGAGGCCAAAGGCGTTTACGGCTTCTTAGCCCGCCCGTTCCCTTTTCAGGCTCGTGCGCTTGCCGACAACGCCCTGGGTGGCGGCGGCATCGAGGCCGGACAGATCGGAGACGTGATGCGCTCCGGCTACATGTCGGTGAAGATGTCCGCTGCCGAGACTTCGACGCCGGTCAAGGGCACGCCCGTCAAGGTCGTGTTTACGGCTACGGGAAGCTTCGTCGTCGGGGATATCGCCATGTCCCAGGGCGTGGCCGTGCCCGGGTGCATCTTCATGGGCGCGCCCGATGCTTCGGGTAATGTCGAAATCGCCTTCAACATCTAAGGAGCGAAAATGTTTACCTATGACAGACGCACTGTAGATGCAGCCGGGGCCTTCCTGGTCGGAGAGCTTGAACGCCTCGACCAGACGCTGCACCTCCCCCTGCATTCGGTCACGTGGCCCCGCGACATCGATTTGCGCGAAGACGTGACCATGGCTGATGAATCCTCTTCCTTCACCGTGACCACATTCGCGGCCGCCGGTGGTATTTCCCCGAACGGCAAGAACTGGGTCGGACAGAAGACCACGGCCATTCCTGGTATCGCGGTCGATATCGGCAAGACGCCCTCTCCTTTGCACCTGTGGGCCATGGAGCTCGGGTGGAGCCTGGTGGAGCTGGAAGCAGCCCAGAAGGTCGGCCGCCCTCTCGATACCCAGAAGTACGAGGGCATGAAGATCAAGTACAACATGGACGTGGATGAACAGATCTACATCGGTGACGACCAGGTCGGTGCCGTGGGCCTGTGCACTAACCCTGCGGTCCATGCTGAAAACTCTACCCTGGACTGGAACGCTCCCACGACCACTTCCAAGATGATCCTTGATGACATCAACGACCTGATCAACACGGCATGGGAGCGCAGCGGGTACGCGGTCGTCCCGGACCAGCTTCGGCTTTCGCCGCGCAAGTTCACCAGGCTCCTCCAGCCCGCGACTGAAGCAGGGAGCCAGAGCCTTCTGCGGTACATTGCGGAACAGTGCATTTCCAACACCCAGAACGGACGGCCCCTGGAAATCCACCCACTCAAGTGGCTGACCGGCCGAGGCGCTGCTGGCAAAGATCGCACCGTGGTCTACAGCCGCCGCCCCGAATACGTCCGCTTCCCCCTGGTGCCCCTGCAGAAGACCCCGCTTGAGCATCGCGGCATCAGCCAGTTGACCGTCTACTTCGGCAAGATCGGCCATGTGGAATTCGTCTACCCTGAAACCTTGGCCTACCAGGACGGGGATTAAACCATGAAAAAGATCTCTGTTTCGTCCACGTTCTCGGTTCGCTTTGCCTCGGGGGAGAAGATGCGGGTGTTTACGCCCGGTGTGCATGAACTCTCTGAAGAAGAGCTCGGGAACTGGTTTGTCCAGGGATGCATTCGGGAGGGCCGCGCTGCGGTCCTCCCGGATGATGCCGATGAAACCGGGCTTTCGGAAGACAAGCTGCGTTCGATGACCGTTTCCAGCCTGAAGAAGATGGCTGCCGAAATGGGCATCGAGGTACAGGGCTCCCCGAAAAAAGACGCGCTGGTCGCCATGATCCTTGAAGCGGATCAGGCAAAAGAAAGCGGCCAGGATCCGGATGGCGACAAGGGTAAAGATCCCGACGCGCCCGCCGGTAACGTCGACCCTGATGCCGAAGCCAAGACCGAACCCGAGGAGAATTAACCGTGCCGACCGTACAGGAATTCAGAGAATCGTTTCCCCAGTTCACCGTGGAGCTGTTCCCGGATGGCCGCGTGCTGTTTGCCTTGGCCTTGGCTGAGAAGCAGCTTTCTGCGGAGCGCTGGGGGGATTGGTGGGCTGACGGGTGCTGTCTGCATGCGGCCCATCATCTGACCCTGGAGCGGGCGGCGATAAAGTCACAGGACGGGACCGGCGGCATGGACGCGGCCGCCGGCCCTGTTGTCTCGGTCAGCAAGTCCGTGGGCGGCGTGTCCAAGAGCGAGTCCCGGGCCGGGGCTGCGGCCACTGGCAACATCGGGGCGGGTCACTGGAACGATACCATCTACGGGAAGCAGTATTGGCAAATGGCGCAGCTCGTAGGCGCTGGGGGAATGGTCGTATGAATCCGGAGCTCAGTGTCAGGCAGGTCAGCATGGACTTGTCTGCCGTCCGGCAGGCGCTCGCGGCCTTGACTTCCCAGGACGTCTTCATCGGCGTCCCCGAAGACAAGACCTCCCGCGAGGCGGCCGGAGACTCCGGAGCTTCGAATGCGCTCCTGGCCTACGTGCATGAGTTTGGAGTTCCTGAGCGGGGGCTCCCCCCGCGCCCTTCTCTTTTGCCTGGCATCGACGACATCCAAAAGGATGCGGTCGAGATCCTGAAGGACGCTGCCAGGCAGGCATTGATAGGCAATGCGGCCGCCGTAAACACGGCGCTGAACAAGATCGGAATCCTCGGGCAGAACGCTGTCCGCGCTCGTTTTGTGAGCAACGAGTGGCCACCCTTGGCGGACTCTACCCTGGACGCCCGTAAGAAGATCGGGGAGCGCACGAGCAAGTCCGGCCGGACCGTGGCCACCTATGGCAAGAGCCGCCGCGAACGCGGCGCGGTCAATCCGCTGATCGACACGGGCCAGCTTCGCAAGGCCTACACTTACGTGGTTCGCAAGAAGGGCAATTCTGCCCTGGTGGTGAGATGATGGGCATGGATCTTCTCGATATCCTGATGGACCCGGACATGGGCGGAGCTGCCTTTGTTTACGAGCGCGTCACGGAAACCGTGAGTGCCAAAGGCAGAGCGGAGACTTCTTCGGCCCTGGTCTCTGCCGCCGGGAACATCCAGCCCGCGCCGGGAAAGGAGCGCGAGCTTCTGCCCGAAGGCGACCGGGCCAAGGAATCCATTCTCATCTTCACGCCTGCCGAACTTTCCGCCGGTGGTGGGTCCATCCAGGCCGACCTGGTGCACTATCGTGGCGGCAAGTACCGCGTCGCAACGGCTGAGGCCTGGAGGGAGCACGCGGGCTTCACCAAGGCCGTGGCGGTCCTGGAGGTGCAGCCGTGAACACGAGCGCAACCGGCGGTTTTCTCACGGTCAGCCCGGGGCTTGGCCGGTCCAGCCTTGAAGACATCCTGCATGACTTCATCGCCGGAGTGGCGGGCCTGCCCGGGGACCTGGTGAGGCCGAGGTGGCAAGCCGCGGTTCCTCGCGTTCCAGCGCCTGGGGTTGGCTGGTGTGCCTTCGGCATCGTCGGCAATAGGCGGATCGGCCTGCCCGTCATCAAGCACGCTGCAGTTGGTGACGGCCAAGATGAGATTGTCTCGACCAGGGAGCTTTCGGTTCTCGCGTCCTTCTACGGCCCCGAATCCATGGACCTGGCCGAGACCCTGCGGGACGGATCGCACCTGGAGCAGAACAGGGCTTTTTTGCGGCCCCACGGGCTGGCACTGACCAGGGCGAGCGACATCACAGAGGTTCCCGAGGTGGTTCGTGCCCAGTGGCTGGCTCGCTCCGATCTGCTCATGGTCCTGCAGTATGAGACCAGGCGGACATGCCCCACGCTCAACATCGTACAAGTTTCAGGGCGTGTTTACGCGCCGGGAATCAGCGTGCCTACGGGATGCGACTCCTGCCCCAGGGCCTGCTGGCTAGATAACACGGGCGAATAGCGCCCAGGAGAAAATCATGGCTCAAAACGCATTATCCGTGGACCGCGTCGTCAAGGTGACGGTCAACCTGCAGCCGCTTGCGGCGGCCCGCCGTAACTTCGGCGTCTTGTGTATTGTGGGGGCAAGCGACGTCATTGACCACGTCGAGAGAATCCGCCTCTACACCGGCATCTCCGGCATTGCCGACGACTTCGGGGTACAGTCTCCCGAATATGCGGCTGCCGAACTGTTCTTTTCGCAGAGCCCCAAGCCTTCGATCCTGGCCATCGGCAAATGGGTCAAGACTCCGAGCCCGGCGTACCTCAAGGGCGGCCTGGTTGCGGACGCGGATCTGGACGCCAGCGCATGGAACACGATCCTCAACGGCAGCCTGGGGCTTGTGATCAATGGCGCCGGGGCGACGGTGACGGGCCTGGACTTCACCGGACAGACCAACATGAACGGCATTGCATCCGTTATTTCCGCAGCCTT
The DNA here is from genome assembly GCF_014873765.1 of Desulfomicrobium macestii. Classification (NCBI taxonomy): domain Bacteria; kingdom Pseudomonadati; phylum Thermodesulfobacteriota; class Desulfovibrionia; order Desulfovibrionales; family Desulfomicrobiaceae; genus Desulfomicrobium; species Desulfomicrobium macestii. Next base: position 24,884 of record NZ_JADBGG010000016.1, read on the forward strand.
GGCGGTGGAGGGCGCGGCCTGCGAATGGACGGGAGCCAGCTTCGTCATCTCCTCGGTCACGGCTGGTGACGGGCAGACGATAGGGTTCGCCCAGGCCACCGGGACCGGAACAGACCTGTCCGCGCGCATGGCCCTGACTGAAGAGCTCGCCTTGCCCCTGGTGGCCGGGATGGACGCGGAAACCCCGCTGGAATGCGCGGCCGCCCTGGCTGATGCTTCTGGCGACTGGTACGGCCTGACCTTTGCGGAAACCCTCGCCGATGACGAGCATATAGCTGTGGCCGGGTTTGTGGAAGCCAGCTCCAAGAGCCGGATCTACATGACGACCATCACGAACAGCCGGGTGCTTTCGTCCACGGTAACAGATGACCTTGCCTCCCGCCTGAAGGCGCTGTCCCGCCTGCGCACCTTTGTTCAGTATAGCCGCAACAAGTACGCCGCCTGCTCTGCCGCTGGCCGGGCCTTCACTGTCAACTTCAACGCCAACAGGTCGACCATCACTCTCAAGTTCAAGCAAGAGCCCGGCGTGGTGGCCGAGGGGCTGACCGAGACCCAGGCTCAGGCGCTGGCCTCCAAGCGCTGCAACGTCTTTGTCCGCTACGACAACGACACGGCCATCCTGCAGGAAGGCGTCATGGCAAACGGCGCGTTCTTCGACGAAGTGCACGGCCTGGACTGGTTGCAGAACGCGATTCAGACCGAATGCTACAACCTCTTGTACCAGAGCAAGACGAAGATCCCGCAGACCGACGCCGGTGTGAACCAGATCGTGACCACAATTTCCAAGGTATTGGCCGAAGCCGTAAACAATGGCCTGGTGGCCCCGGGCACCTGGAACGCGGATGGCTTTGGCCAGCTGCAGCGCGGGGATTACTTGCCCTCCGGGTGGTACATCTACGCCCAGCCTATCGATGAGCAGCCTCAGTCCGAGCGTGAACAGCGCAAGGCCCCGCCCATTCAGGTTGCGGTCAAGCTGGCCGGTGCGGTGCACTTTGTCGACGTCCAGGTGGACGTGAACCGTTAAGGAGTAAGAAGCATGGGAGCGTACAGCTTTTTGGATGTCCAGGCAGCCCTGGAAGGCCCTGGAGGATCGTTTCAACTTGGCAGCGGGTCCGGCAATGCCGAGGAAGGCATCGTCATCGAGCCCGCAGGCGACAAGAACATTATGACCGTGGGTGCGGATGGCTCGGTGATGCATAGCCTTCGCGGGGACAAGTCGGGCACTGTGACGGTTACGCTTTTGCGGACCAGCCCGGTCAATGCCCAGCTGCAGAACCTCTACAACTACCAGACCGGATCCAGCCAGAACCACGGGCGGAACACGATTGCAATCCGCAATGCCCAGTCCGGAGATGCCGTCACCTGCACACAGGTGGCCTTCGCTAAGATGCCCTCGAACCCGTACGCGGTCGACGGCGGGAAGCTGGCCTGGACATTCCACGCGGGCCAGATCTCCACGGTCCTTGGCTCTGGAACGCCGGAAATCATCTAGGAGTGAGCAATGGAATTTAGCGTTAAGGATAGGGTTTTTCGGGCCGGAAAGATGGATGCCTTTCAGCAGCTGCACGTGGTGCGCAGGCTGGCCCCTTGCCTCGGCAAGCTGGCCGGCCTGGCTGGAAGTGATCTTGAGCTCAAGAAGGATGATGCCGGGAACGTCGTGGACGTGGCCGGAGACATCGGGCCGGTTGTCTCCTCGCTTGCCGAGGCCGTGGCCGCATTGTCCGACGCGGACGCGGAGTACGTGATCAACGCGTGCCTTGAGGCGGCTGAATGCAAGAACCCGGGTGGCGGCTGGGCTCCTGTCCGAAAAGGCGGGACGACGATGTACAGCCTGTCTTTGCCCGCAATGCTGACCATCTCGGCCAAGGTCATGGCGGTGAATCTGTCTGATTTTTTCGCCGACCTGCCCTCCCTTTCCGGCCTGGGGGGGATGCTCCGGAAGATGTCACATGGGTGAGCCTGCCCGGGGGAGAGGATTGGATAATGAGGCCGGTGCTTGAAGGCATGTGTAGATACGAGAGTTTGAAGGACGGGACGGTGTCCCTGGGGGACATCGCCCTGATGAATGACGCCCTGGCCGTACGGCATGAGAACGAGCGCCGCTACATGGCCTCCAAAAAAGGACAAGCGCAATGAGCACAGGCGGAGTCATCGCCGAATTCCTAGCCTCCGTGGGCTTCAGAGCTGACGAGCAGTCGCTGAAATCGTCGCTGACGAGGGTCGCGGCTTTCGGTGTGGCTGTGAAGCTCGCGGCGGCCGGGATCTTTGCCGGGATGGTGAAGGTGGCCACGGCAGAGTCTGAGATGGCCCTGCAGGCGGAAAAGCTCGGTACCACGACGGATAGGCTGGAAGAGCTGGGCTATGTGGCCGAGCAATCCGGGTCCAGCCTGGACGCCGTGACCAGGAGCATGGAGGCCTTGGTTTCTCGCAATCCTCGAATCAGGGACGCGGCCAAGGCGCTGGAGGTTGTCGGGAATCGCATGCGCGGCATGTCCGAAGTGCAGCGCAAGCTTTTTGCCGACCGGATGGGTATCGACCGGACCCTGATCCCCATGTTGACGTCGGATGTCTCGGAGCTCCGGGAGGAATTCCGGAAGATGTACGCCGTGGCCGGGACGGACGCCAAGCAGGCTGCGGAAGCCTCTAAGGGCTTTCTGGCTGAGCTGGCCAAGCTGAAAACGGTGGCCACCATGCTGACCAAGGCCGTGGCTGTGACGTTTATCGGGCGCATGCGTCGCGACCTGGTGGACCTGCGCAAGGTCGTGGTCGAGAACTTCGGGCGGATCCGTCGGGTGATGGAGTTCTTGATCAGCATCGTCCTTCGCGTGTCGTCGGTGATCAGCGCCTTTGTTTACCGCGCCGTCAAGGTAATCTCCGGCCTGGTCGATTGGTTCGACCGCCTGGACGATGGCCAGCAGCGCCTGGTGCTTGGGCTGGTGGGCCTGGTTGCGGCCTGGAAGCTCCTGAATCTTGGCTTTCTGGCCACGCCTATGGGCATGATCATCACCGGGCTCCTAGGGATCATCGCCCTGGTGGACGACTACCTGACCTTCATGGAGGGCGGGGAAAGCTATTTCGATTGGTCTCCCTGGGCTGCGACCATTGACCAGGTCGTTCAAATTTTGAAGCCGCTGGCGGGCTTGCTGCTCGAACTCGGCAAGGGTGCCATTGCGGCCATCGCTTCCGCCTTGGAGACGATGCGCGAGACCTTGGGGCGCGTGATCCGGTCCGCCCAGCTTCTGGCGGACATCCTGATCGCCTTGTTCCACGGCGACCTGGCGGCGGCCATAGAGGCCGGAAAAGCGCTCTTCTTGAACCTGGCTGACACGGCCCTTGGCGCGTTCCAAGGTTTGGCCGGTGCGGTTCTCGCCATCTTTGAAGGCATGTGGTCCGGAGTCGAACAGAACTTCCCCGACTTCGCCGGGTGGGCAAGCGCTGCTGCGCAGTCCATCACGGGCATCTTGGGGCAGGCTGTCGACTGGGTGCGAAGCAAGATTGCGGGGCTCATGGAGTGGATGCCCGACTGGGTCAAGGACAAGGCCGGCCTTTCGGCCATGGCCGAAGCGTCCCTTTCGGTGCAGGCCACCAGCGCCCCGGCCCTTGCCCCGGCCCCGTCCCAGGCGGCGGTCATGGAGGGGGCAGCGGCCCGGAACATGGAGCTGCACGCCAAGACGGACATTCACATTACGACCTCCGACCCGGTTGTGGCCGGAGAGCGCGCGGCGGCAAAGCAGGGTCAGGTCAACGCTGACATGGTGCGCCACATGAGAGGGGCGGCAAGATGAGCATGTCGCAGAGCCAGGAGCCCGTTCTGATCCGCCCCCGCCGATCCCTGGGGGAGCTGTTCCCCGACGTGGTCGTCGAGGAGTCCCACGAGGACAGCCTGCAGATCACGGAGCACCCGGTGGAACAGGGCGCAAGCATCAATGACCACGCGTTCCGGATGGCTGAAAAGGTGACGATTCGGGGCGGCGTCTCCGATGCTCGGGAGTCCGACAGCGGCGGCCGTCCAAGCGTCGAGTTTTATGAACAGCTCCTGGAGCTGCAGCGCAGCCGCGAGCCCTTCGATATCATCACCGGCAAGCGGGCGTACAAGAACATGCTCCTGGAGCGCCTGAGCGTGATCACGGACCCAGATTCCGAGGCGGTTCTGGCGTTCGTGGCCGAGTGCCGGGAAGTGATCATCGTCAAGACAAGGGTGGCCACTGTCCCGAGGAGCCGCCAACGCTCTGCCTCCAAGACGGGTGGCACCGAGGATAAGGGTCAGAAGCAGCCCCAGAAGCGGCAAAGCATGCTCAAGGGAGGGCTGGGCTGATGGCAAGATCCTATTACACGATCCCCTTGGCTCCGGAGCCGCAAAGCTTCGGCATCACGCTGGCCGGGACGGAATACCGCCTGCGGGTGCGATGGTTCGAGGCAGAGGAAGGCGGCTGGCACCTGGATATTTTGAGCCAAGACGGGGCCTCTGCCATTCTGGCCGGGGTCCCTCTTACGACCGGCTGCGACCTGCTCGAACAGCACGCCTATTTGGGGCTTGGCGGCGAACTCTGGGTGGATTCATCGCTCCCACCTACGCTTGAAAACCTTGGCGACGGCGCGGACCTGGTCTTTGTTGTGGAGGAAGCGTGACCGAACAGAAGGCCCCAGAAGCTGGACGCCAGTGGCTGCGCGAATGCTCCCTGGTTGTAGCCGGGAGTAATGGGCAAGGCCTTGAACTTGGCGAGTTGCGCGTGGTTTTTAAGGTGTCGAAGGGGGCTGTCGAGACCCCGAACAGCGCAGAGATCCGCGTCTACAATCCGTCCGAGGCCACGGCCAACTCCATCCGCAGAGAGTTTTCCCAAGTGGTGCTTCAAGCCGGGTACCAGGGCGGCTTCGGCATCATCTTTTCCGGAAACATCAGGCAGGTCCGCCGGGGCCGCGAAAACGGCACGGACACCTGGCTTGAAATCATCGCGGCGGACGGGGACTGGGCTTACAACTACGCCGTGGTCAATACCACTTTGGCGGCCGGGAGCACGCCGGCAGATCGTATGAAAGTCTGCCAGGGCGCATTCTCCGAGAAAGGCGTCCAGGAAGGTCACATGACAGACCCAGGGGGCAACGGGTTGCCGCGCGGGAAGGTCATGTACGGGATGGCCCGTAAACATATGAGGGATGCCGCCAGTGGCTCCGGGTGCGAATGGTCCTTCCAGGACGGCAAGGTTCAGGTCGTGAAGGCGTCCGGATATCTCCCCGGAGAGGCCGTAGTCTTGACGCACGAGACCGGCCTGATCGGGACACCTGAGCAGACCAACGAGGGAATCAAAGTCCGCTGCCTGCTCAACCCTTCGCTGCGCATCGGCGGACGGATCAAGCTCGACAACAAGAGCGTGCAGCAGGTCAAGACTGACCTGAAGATGCGCGCCCTTTATCCGCCGCGCCTGGATCATGATGGACTGTACCGGATCCTGCGCTTGGACTTTGTCGGGGATACGCGCGGAAACGATTGGTACGCCGACGCCCTGTGTATCGGCCTGGATGACACCTCTTACCTCCCTTTGGATATGGTGCGCTGATGGACCGCAGAGAACGAATCGAGGATCCGGTTGAAGGCCTGAGGGCCGCCCTTGATGGCAAGCAGGCAGAAATGTGGACGGCGCTGCCCGGGCTGGTGGAGTCGTTCGACCCCCAGGCCATGACTGTGGCCGTGCAGCCAGCTATCCAGGGCATGCAGGAAAACGAGGCTGGCAAAGCCTTGGCTGTCAATCTCCCGCTCTTGGTCGATGTCCCGGTGGTGTTTCCTTCCGGGGGCGGGTTCACGCTGACGCACCCGATCAAGCCCGGGGACGCCTGCCTGGTCGTCTTCGCGAGTCGATGCATTGACGGGTGGTGGCAAAGCGGCGGTGTCGCTCAGACTCCGGACAGCCGCATGCACGATCTTTCTGATGGATTCGCCCTGGTCGGCCCCAGGGCCAGGGCCAAGACTCTTTCTCCCGCCGTGGACACGCAGCGCGTTCAGTTGCGGACCGATGACGGCCAGGCGCACGTCACCATGGCCCCAGACTACACTATCCTTGCCCAGAACCCGGCCGCGAAGGTCGAGCTCTCCCCCGGCGGCGACGTGACCATGGAGGCGTCCACAAGCATCAATTTGACGGCTCCCGTCGTCAACATTCAGGCGAACAGCCTGTCCATGTCCGGGCTTGGTGGCGGGGATTCACAGGCGAGCTTTACGGGCAGCATTTCGAGCACCGGCGACCAGGTGGCCGGCGGGATCAGCCAGATGGGACACCGACACGGCGACACGCAGCCGGGTAGCGGAACGACGGGGGTGCCGCAATGATGTATCGCCGCCTCGACGACAAGGGGGACATGATCATGGGGCATGGAGATGCCGACTACCTGCGGGACACTCCCTTGGCGGTGGCTCAGGCCGTCGTGACCCGCCTGCGCTTGCTTCGCGGGGAATGGTTCCTCGATTTGGCCGAGGGCACGCCGTACGCCCCGGCCGTCCTTGGGAAGCACACCAAGGAGAGCTATGACATCGTGATCCGGGAGCGGGTTCGTGAAACCGAAGGCGTGGCCGCCATCACGAGCTACGAGAGCTTTCTTGATGGCGAAACGCGGCGCCTGACCGTCAACCTGACCATCGATACCGTTTACGGCCCGACAACAGTTCAGGAGGTGATGTAGTGGCAACCGCATATATCAACGAGCATGGCGTCCACATCCCGGACTACTCCGAGATCCTGGAGGATCTGAAAGAGGAGTTCCGGGGAATTTTCGGCCCGGACGTCTACCTGGAGCCGGACTCCCAGGAAGGCCAGCTTTTGTCCATCTTCGCCCTGCGGATCCATGATTGCCACACCTTGGCGGCCAGCGTGTACAACGCGTTTTCGCCCCAAACTGCCCAGGGTGCCGGGTTGTCCAGTGTGGTGAAGGTGAATGGCCTGCGTCGTCGCGGCGCATCCCACAGCCAGGTGGACTTGAGGGTAATTGGCCGCCCGGGAACGGCCGTCACCGGCGGCGTTGTCACGGACTCGGCGGACCAGCGCTGGCTTCTGCCAGCCCTGACCATTCCTGTCGGTGGAGAGATCACCGTCACGGCCCTGGCCGAGGACCCGGGAGAGATCCGCGCCGCCGCCGGAGAGATCACGAATATCGCGACCCCGGTCTATGGCTGGCAAGCGGTGACGAATGCAGAAGCGGCCGTGCCCGGATCTGCCGTAGAGACGGATGCGGACCTTAGGGGGCGGCAGCGCATCAGCACCGCCATTCCGTCCCAGACCGTTTTTGACGGGATTGTAGGCGGCGTCTCTTCGGTCCCTGGTGTGACCAGGTGCCGGGGCTATGAAAACGACTCCTCGGTGGAGGATGGCAACGGCCTCCCGCCCCATAGCGTGTCCCTGGTTGTCGAAGGCGGTGACGCCCAGGCTGTCGCCACGGCCATAGCCCTAAAGAAGACGCCTGGCTGCGGGACGCATGGCGATGTCGAGGTGGGTCTCAGGGATGTTTACGGATCCGCAAGCGTAATCAAGTTTTTCCGGCCGACCCCGGTCGCCGTGGCCGTTCGCGTGTCTATCCGCCCCCTCTCCGGCTATGTCTCGGCTACGGGCGAGACGATCCGCAAAAACCTGTCTGCCCACATCAGCGCCCTCGAAATCGGCGAAGATGTGATGCTGTCCAAGCTGTACACCCCTATCAACGCCGCTGAGCCCGTGCCCGGCCGAAGATCGTTCGATGTGCTCTCTCTGCAGATCGGGGCCAGTGAAATCCTCTCGGCTGAAAACCTATCCATCGCATTCAACGCGGCCGCGTCTTGCGCCCTTGATGATGTCGAACTGGAGGTGGTGAGTGCCTGAGAGATATCTTGATCTGATCACCTCGCAGCATCGCCAGCGTCCGCGCTTTGCTGCTGCCGTGGAGGCCTTGGTCAAGCCGCTTTGTGACTTGGAGGCCATGCTGCAGGACATGCGCCACGCTTTTGATGTGGACACGGCTGTCGGCGTGCAGCTCGATGCGGTAGGCGTGCGTGTTGGCCGCTCCCGTAATGTCAGGGCTCCGCTCGATGACGTGTATTTCAGCTGGAACGTGGACGGCCTGGGGTGGGGTCAAGGGATTTGGCGGGGGAGATACGACCCGGAAACGGGCGTCGTGAGCCTCCCGGACGATGTTTACAGGACCCTACTCAAGGCCAAAATCGCGGCGAACTCGTGGGACGGGACCATCCCGTCCGCTTACGAGATTTGGGCGGCTGCGTTTTCGGTGGAAGGGTCCGTGGTTTTTATCGAGGATTCCGGGGACATGAGTATGATCGTCGGCATTTCTGCAATGCCTATGAGCGCGATTATGCAGCAGCTGCTTTTGCAGCAATACATCCCCCTCAAGCCTGCCGGTGTGGAAGTGGAATTTTTTGCGGTCGCCGTATCGCCGGGGCCGCTCTTTGCCTGGAATTGCGAGTCCGAGGCGCTTGCCGGGTGGGGCTCGGGATCGTGGGCCAAGAAACTCATACCTATAGAAGGAGGCGACTATGCCACTTAACGAAGGCGCTGTGAGCGAGATCCTGCCGTTCGCTCCGGACGCGACAGAGGCAGCCGGAGAGCTGGAGCCGTTGGCGAGTTACGCCGCCCACACGCTTCGGCTTCGTGGGCATCAGCCCGGGCTTGCCCGCCTGGAGATCCAGAACAGGGCCAACAGGCAGGCCGCCCATATTGCGGCCGGCGTTGCTCAATTCATCGCGAACAGGCACGCGCCCGGCGTGCTGGACGATGGGGACCTGGACGCGCTGGAAGCTGGTCTTGTGGCTGCCGTCAGGGCGGCCTCTTTTATCAACCTGTCTACGATCGATGGCTGTCTGGCCATCCAGGAGGGATAGCATGCACGGAGTTCCTGCGCGCCTGCAGACGCGCGAAGACTATGAGCGGATCCACGCCGCGGCCCTGCGGGGCGAGGTGGATAGGCGGGTCGTTATTCGCCACCTGGAAGGGCTCTTGTCGGGCCGGTGGGACTACCAGTTCGACAGGTATCTTGATGAGGGGGAGACCCCCGATGGGGAGGCCCCGGAGTATATCGTTCTGGAACAGGAAGACGGGCGCCGAAGACAGGAGCGCCGCGCCTTCGCACAGGGCGCAACCATTGAGATTTTAGGGTATTCGGAAGGCGATGTGCTCGCCAAAATTACAGAGCTTCAGGAGGCATAAATGGCAGCGGGAGATTTGTTCATCATCCCGGCCCAGGCGGCCGGTTTTTTTAGCTTGCTGGGGTCTATTTCCAAGGAGCCAGGCGGCGAAGTGCTTTCGCTCCCCGAGGGGATGGTCAATATCGGCGGCAACGGCAAAGGGTATCTCTTGCGTCAGGCTCTGGGGTGGGATCCGCTTGCCGAGGGCAACAACGACGGGTCCTTTTCGAGCCTCACGCTTGGAGACGACATCTATATATATGCCGTTCCAGATCCAAGCGGCGTTGCGGCGTGGCTGGCGTCCAAGAATTCAACGTATCCGGTCGGGCAGTCTGCTGAGACTAGCCGCAAGGTCGGCGGGTTCCACGTCGGCCGGGTGCGCGGCATCGCCTACAGGTACAATACGACATACGTCCCGCCTGTCGGCATCGTACCGAATTCGTGCTGGGACTTACACCATCGTCCGTCCTGCGACCCGTCGGGCATGGTGGAAGTTGTCCCTGGCCGCCTCTGGGTGGATATCTATTTGAACTCGGAAGGGCCTGGGACCTGGCCGGAGAATATTCCCGTGAGCAGATATGGGGCCGCGCTGATCCGTGACAACATTTACAGCCGGTCCGACTTCCACCAGCTGATCAGCAACGCGGGCAAGCGCCTCCCGACGGTGGAAGAGTTTCTGCGCTACGCAGAGGGAGCGCCTCAGGGCTCGAATTCGAGCAATGACACGGCCTGGGGGCATCCGAGTAACACGGGCCCGGCGCTCGCTGGGGCGGTGGCCAAGGCTGTTAGCCAGTATAATGTCGTGGACGCTGCGGGGAATCTCTGGGAATGGCTCGATGATCACTATGATATTGGCGGAACATGGGCATGGAGCGCTGCGGTCGTAAACGTCGGCCAGGACGCCGCTATTCCGCGCGGTAGCGTGAACCACGCTTCCTGGCGTGCGTTCGCTGGCGGGGGCCATTGGAGCATCGGCGTGTACTGCGGCGCGCGTTGTCTCGACACGTATGCGTATCCGTGGGCTGCGGGTGGCGTTGTCGGCCTGCGCGGCGTCTGTGACTCCCTGTGATCCAGAACCCTGATCTTGCCCCGCGACAGCGGGGCTTGTTAACGCGGGTACAATCAGGAGAATTTTGCTCCAAAATGGGGTGTTTACGAGACGAGGAATTGATGGTGTCGGGCAGAGCCTCGGTTAACAAAATGAGGCCAGTTTTAAAATTCAAAACTAAGCGTCACTTGGACCAAAACTAAATGGCGCGTTACACAGGATTGACGCCTTTCGTTGGCCAATCCTCGATCATTTGTCTCCAAACGCCAAAGCACAGCGTATTCCCTGGCTGAATCCCCCCCCCGATCATTTGCATATGCATGCAAAATGAGAATTTGCCACTGGCCTCAACACACGCCTTCAATACGGAAAGTGGCAAGCCGATCCCGTTCCCTGATTTTCAGCGCACCAAATGCTGGTCCTCCGGCAAAGATAACCGGCAACAAGGCCGCGCGGACAAGGCGAACATAATCAGCCAAAGTTGATAACAACCCGACGAGGCCCGGTGCCTGACGCCCCTTAAAGTTCCCATTAAGGGAACAATTTCTTGACAAGAAAAATGGGAACTTTTAGATAACAGGCATGAACATACTCAGTCGGAAAACTCTAAATTGCTACTGCGAGAAATATGCAGGAGCGAGAGGAAGCCTTCTGGCTTGGTATGATCTGGTTTCGAAGAAACGGTACGCGAATCACGCAAAGTTGAAGGAAGATTTCCCCAGCGCCGACCATATCGGTGGAAGCAGGTATATTTTCAACATTAAAGGAAACAATTTCAGGCTTATAGCCTGGATTCGATTTGAAGCTGGCCAAGTGTATGTAAAATGGTTTGGAACCCACGCCGAATACGACAAAATAAAGGCAGCAGAGGTGACGTATGATGATCCGTGCCATTAAGACAGATGCCGACTACGAAGCGGCGCTGGCTCGGGTCGAAAAAATTTTCGACTCGGAGCAAGGCAGCCCTGAGTTTGATGAACTGGAGGTTTGGGGGACTCTCATAGGCGCATATGAAGATGAGAATCATCCTGTACCGCCGCCTACTCCGCTTGAAGCTATCGAATTTGTCATGGACCAGAAAGGGCTTAAGCAGAAAGATCTTATCCCCTTTATTGGATCGAAAAGCAAAGTATCCGAAGTGCTTGCCGGCAAAAGAAAGCTGACTCTAAAAATGATCCGCTCGCTTCACAAAGGCTTAGGCATCCCAGCAGACACCCTCCTGAAGGAGCCTGGCAAAAAGTTGCCCGAGGGTTTGGCAGATGTTGACTGGAGTCAGTTTCCTATCAAGGAGATGACCAATCGCGGCTGGATTGAAGATACCAAAGACTTCACGGATAGAGCCGAGGAAGTTGTCCGCAATCTCATGGTACAGGTGGGTCAACCCGATTGCCTGCCTACGGCGTGTTATCGATGCGGAATTTCCAGAACTGCAAAGGATATCGACATGTACGCTGTCCAGGCCTGGCTATTGGGTGTCCAACTCAAGGCGCAGCGCATCGAAACAACGGGTACTTACGATCGCAATCTAGATGAGACATTTCTAAGTCGTCTGGCAAGGCTGAGTATATTTAGCGATGGACCTATGAAGGCCGTTGAGTACCTCAGCTCAAAAGGGATCAAACTGGTTATTGAACCACACTTCTCCCATACCAAGCTGGACGGCGCTGCCATTCTTCAATCCGGCATACCGATTGTCGCACTGACGTTGCGGTACGACAGGATTGATTATTATTGGTTCACATTGCTCCATGAATGTGCCCATGTCATCAAGCATCTTTCAGAAGATAACAGCCTCATTCTCGATGATCTTGAATCTCAAACAGTTGATATAAGAGAACATGAAGCTAATATTCTTGCAAGAGATGCCGTTGTTCCAATTGAAATATGGAAAAGTTCCAAAATCACAAATGTACAACACCCCAACAAGGAGCACGTCACTGACTTGGCAAGCAAAATGGAAGTTCATCCTGCGTTGATCGCAGGGCGTGTTCGATATGAAAGAAATCGATACGATATTCTTTCAGGGCTTGTTGGACACCGAGAGGTACGGAAATTTTTTCTCGAAAAATGAGTTGAAAATCGGGGCTTGTTATAGACGGTAATGGATATTTTTTGAAAAATTACCGCAGCCTTGAACATCCCACAAAAAAACGACCTCCTGTCTCTGGACGGCATGCGAGAATAACCTCGAATATCCTGTGAACCAACAAGACCCGCCGGCCTCCTAAGCCCCCTGCCCTGCCATCGCGTCGGACATTCCTTGCAGGAGGGAATCGATCTCGACCGGTTTGGCCACATATCCGTTCATTCCGGCGGCCAGGAACTTCTCCCTGTCTCCCTCCATGGCATAGGCCGTCAGGGCGATGATGGGGATGTTCTTTTTTGGGCCAAGGGCCACGGATTCCCGGATGATGCGCGCCGCTTCGATTCCATCCATGACGGGCATCTGGATGTCCATGAGGACGCAATCGAAGTCGTTTTCGGCCAGCAGTTCAAGGGCCTGCCTACCGTTTTCGGCCAGGGTGACCTCGTGTCCGGCCTTTTCCAGCAGCTTTTGGGTTGGAATCCGGTTGGATGGATCGTCCTCGACCAGAAGCACGCGGAATCCAGCGCCGGTTTTGATGACGGCGGGTTCAACGGTTTTTGACGGGTTTTCGCGGTCCATCTTGAAAGGCAGGACGACATGCACGCTCGTGCCTTCGCCGGGGGAACTCTCGATGGTGATCTCCCCGTGCATGAGCCCGACCAGCCGTTGCACGATGGACAGGCCAAGCCCCGCGCCCTGATAACTGCGAGTGAACGAGTTTTCGACCTGCCGGAACGGCTCGAAGATGTCACCAAGCCTGTCCTGGGCGATGCCTATGCCTGTATCCTTGACGCAAAAATGCACGCGATACTCATCTTTGTCCTTGACCGGCAGGGCCTCGATGTCCACGACGACCCTGCCGCGCTCCGTGAACTTGAGGGCGTTGCCCACCAGATTGAAAAGCACCTGGCGCACCCGCATTTCATCTCCGACCAGGACGTCGGGCAGGCCAGGGGCAAGGCTGCATTCCAGAGCCACACCCTTGTTTCTGGCCGTGACGGCGAAAAGTCCGGACACGGAATCAATGATGTCCTGAATCTGGAAGGGTCCCTCTCGGATCTCCATCTTGCCCGCCTCGACCCGGGAGAGGTCCAGAATGTCCGAGAGGAGTCTGGTCAGGCGGTTGGCGGCCTCTGTGGCCATGTGGATATAAGTAGTCTGTTCGGCATCAAGAGGCGTGGTTTCCATGAGCTGGAGCATGCCCATGACCCCGTTGATCGGAGTACGAATCTCGTGGCTCATGTTGGCCAAAAATTCGCTTTTTGCCTGGCTGGCGGACTCTGCCTGCTCCTTTGCCTGGAGCAGAGCTTCCTCGGCCCGTTTTTGTTCCGTGATGTCCCGAAACTCCGTGACCCGTACATTCGCCTGTTTATATGGAATGTTCCGCGCTTCGAGACGAACGGGAAATACTTCCCCGTTTTTGCGAATGCCTAACGCCTCATAGGGGCTTTCGTGCCCGGACAGGATGTTGCGCATAACCATGTCGCGGGATTTTTCGGATATGAGCATAAGGCAGCTCATCCCGATCAGTTCGTCTGTGGAATAGCCCGTTATTTCGGAGAGGCCCTGATTGCAGTCCAGGATGATGCCCTTGTCGTGGATGGTAATGCCGCCAAAGGAAGCATTGTGAAGGGCTTTGAAACGTTCCTCGCTTTCCCGGAGTTCCCGTGTCCTCATTTTCACCTGCCTACGCAGCGCCCATGACCAAAGAAAAAATCCGAGCAGGAGGAGAAGCAGCGGCACCAGAATCATGGCGATCTTGCGCAGGATGGAAACAAATGTCAGGATTGGCTGTTCGTACACGCCCATCCATTTTTCGTGAAGGCGGCGGTATTCGCCGGAATCCTTGATCACCTGGAGTCCCTCGCTGAACTGCGCCAGAAGCGCCGCATGGCCATTGGGCACGGCATAGCAATAATCCAGGGAAAAAAAGGAATTTTGACTCAGGGCCAGATTTGTCAGTCCAAGCGCCTTGATGATGTGCAGGGCGATAATGCGGGGGCCCAGTGCGCAGTCATATTTCCCCTCGGACAATGCCCTCAGCATGTCCTCCTGGGTCTCCACCGTGGAAATTTGAGATTCCAGGCCTCGCTCCGACAGATAGTCGTGAATGATGTCTCCTTTCTGGACGACGATGCTCTTGCCTTTAAGATCGCTTATCGAACCCGGATCGAAATTTTCTCCGCGTCGCCCCACAACTACGTAATTGTTCACCGAATGGGCTTGAGTGAAGTCGAATTTACGGTCCCGCTCCACAGAATAGAATATTCCCTGAACAGCATCGATCTCGCCTCGCTCCAGGTCGTGCAGCACATCAGTCCAGGGCCCGAGACGGATTTCGACATCAAGCCCCATCTCCCTGGCAATCATCCGGGTAAGCTCGACATTGAAGCCGGCCGGGCTTCCCTTTTCATCCAGGTACTCGAACGGAGGATACTGATGATCACCACCCACGATGATGCGGCGGTCTTTCGGCAGTTCAAGGGCGGCGAACCAGCGTGAATGCAGGCGACGGTAGGTCCCGTCGGCGATGACTATGGCGAGCCCTTCGTTCAGCAGGGCCAACATGCGACTATCGCCTTTTTTGACGGCGAAACAGAAATCCTGCCGGAAGTCCTCGATGGGATTATCGACAATCTTCAGATTCCCAAGTCCGGTTTGAGGGATGAGGCGCAAGGCCACAAGTCGTTGCACGACCACGGCGTCATGATGTCCCTGTGACAGTTCGTACAGGGCCTGTTCAAAGGAGGGCGTGGTTTGGATCTGCATGCCACGCTCTTCTCGCCGCAGGAATTCCTCGGCGTTGTCACCCCGCATGACAGCCACACGCCGCCCCTTCAGATCGGCCAAATCCTGGATATCATCCGTCCCGGAACGCACCACGATGGCCCCATGCAGAGTCATGTAGGGCACGGTGAAATCAAAGAGTTCTTCGCGCTCGGGCGTGCGGCCAACCAATGGCAGGACCTGCACATCCCCCTTTTCCAGCCAGCCTTTGACTTCATTCCAAGGGCCCGTGCGAAAGGTGACGTCGCGGCCCATGACCGCAAGGGCGGCCCGCATGAGTTCCACGGAAAAGCCGTCTGCACGGCCCAAGCCGTCCACAACGGAAAAAGGCGGATAATCGATCTCGGCTGCCGACACGACGGGCGCCGATGGCTCGGACCCCTCGGCGGTTCGCGGGACTTGCAGGATGAGTGCGAGCAGCATGAACGCGAGCAGTGCAGCGATGTGCCGCCCCGGTCTGGTCGCATGCATGCCCGAATGTTTCGAGTCGTCGGATGCAAATATGATTTGTACGCTCATGTTTTTTTCGGAACACCTTGGGATATCAGTATTCAGTGTCTGACGCCCTTGTGGACTACATCCATGAAAATCTCAAGGCATGCTAAAAAAAATTGGCTCGCGTTTGCCTCTATTTGATGCAGAAATCCGTGACAGAGAGTGAATCATTCATTTTGCACGATGAAAATATGCTCTCATTTCCACCGGCAACCACTCCTCGGGCGACCCAGTTTCAAATTTTCCCTTTCGCGAGTGGAAAAGGTAGGTTACATATTTCAGCATGCCACAGAGCCGCCAGGACAGCTGGCTCAAGGCACGGCCCTTGATGCAGGGTACTCTTTTCCAATCGGCATGCATCACAAACCCCGTCATGCGTCGCCGCACGTATCCGGAGGCCCCATGTTCGCTCGCCTGTTGCATGGCTCGATCAAAAAAAAGCTCGCCATCCTCTTTCTGACGGCGGCGCTTCCCGCCATAGTCATCATCGTCATTGCCGGGCTGGACAACCATCGGCGGGCGGTATCCGACGCCGAGCAGCAGTTGCAGACTTTTTCCCGCCATATGGCGGACACGCAGACCCAGCTCACCCAGGCCACCCAGGCCCTCCTTGAAGGCCTGGCCATGCTGCCCGAAGTGCGCCAAGGCGACGTCGATGCATGCAATAGCCTCTTCGCCAACCTGCTCAAAATAAACCCGGACTACGCGGCCCTCCATCTGGTCGATCCAAACGGAAATCTTGTCGCGTCCGGCAACGCTCGCAAGCCCGCGAACTTCGCCCACACGAGGCATTTCAGGGAATCCGTCGCCACCAAGGCCTTCGCCACCGGCGAATATCTCCTGGGTGTGACCCTGCATGTTCCCGTCTTCACCTTCGGATATCCAGTCCTGAACGACCAGGGAGACATCGCGGGTGCTCTGCTGACCGCTATCCGCCTCGACAGATACGGAGAATTGTTCAGCCACTCCACCTTTCCGGACAGTTCTTTCGTCGGCGTCTGTGACAGGAACGGGCTGCGCCTCTTCCGCTACCCTGAAAACTCCGCCACGATCCTCGGGGAACCGATCAAGCAAACGGTCTTTGAACGTGCCGTGTCCGGGCCTTCCGAGGGGTTTCTCCTGGAAGAAAGCACGGACGGAGTGGAACGTATCGTCGCATTCCAGAAGCTGAGCCTGACCGAAGGCAGCCCGCCCTACATGTACTTCTTTGTCGGATCGCCGAGCGCCATGTTCTACGCCGACGCAAAGAGCGGAATGCTGCGCGATTTCGTGGTCCTCTTTTTGACCATCGGCCTGACCATGCTGAGCGGCTGGTTTCTGGGAGGCAGGACGGTTGGAATGCGGCTTGAGGAACTGGCTGGGGCAGCGAAACGGATCGGCGAGGGAGATCTCACCGTCAGGGTAGCCCCCGCGCCCGAAATCACCGAGGTGGATGTCCTGGCCCAGGCGTTCAACAACATGGCCGAATCCCTTGAACAGGACATGATCAACCGCGCCAGAGCGGAAGATGCGCTGCGCAAGAGCGAACACCGCTACAAAATCATCTTCCAGAATTCTCCACTGGGCATAATCCTGTTCGACCCCGAGGGTTTCATTGTCGACTGCAACGAACCGTTCATTCGAACCATGGGCTCCTCCCGGGAAAAACTGATCGGATTCAACACGGCCCGCCAAAGTTCCCCCAAAATGCGCGAAACGATCAAAAAAACCCTGGCGGGGGAGGTTGCGGTCTTTGAGGACGAGTACACCTCCATCACTGGCGGAATCACGAAAAGCCTGCGAGTCGTGTTCAATCCTATAACGCCGGAACGGACGCCAACAGGCGTCATCGCCACCCTTGAAGACATTTCCGATCGCAAGCGGACAGAGACTGCGCTGCTGGAAAGCGAGGCTCGTTTCCGCAAACTCTTCGAACAGATCCCCTCCATCGCAGTTCAAGGTTACGGGATGGACGGCCGGACGCGCTACTGGAACCAGGCCTCGCAAAATCTTTACGGATACAGCGCAAGCGAAGCGATAGGCGCAAAGCTGACCGACCTGATCATCCCGCCCGAAATACGCGAGTACGTCGAGGCCGACATGCGCTCCATGGCGAAAACAAAAATCCCCATCCCCGCCAGCGAACTGACCCTCATGCGCAAGGACGGCTCCCGGGTGCTGGTCTTTTCAAGCCATGCCATCGTCACGAATGCGGCAGGCGAAGCCGAACTTTTCTGTGTGGACATCGATCTGACCAACAGACAAGAGGCTGAAGAGAACCTGCGCAAGCTTAAAGAAGCTGCAGAAGCCGCCAATCAGTCCAAAAGCGAGTTTCTGGCCAACATGAGTCACGAAATCCGCACCCCCATCAACGGGGTCATGGGCATGCTCCAGCTTCTGGAAACGACCCCGCTCGACGACGAGCAAACCCGCTACGTAGAAATGGCCGCCGAAGCCGCGAACCGACTGACCAGACTCCTCTCGGACATTCTGGATCTCTCCCGGGTCGAGGCGGGCAAGATGGAGATCCGCAAGGCTCCCTTCCAGATCCGGGACATCGCCGATTCCGTGGCCGGGCTTTTCAACGTCACGGCCAGAAACAAGGGCGTGACCCTGGAATGCAGTCTGGACCCAACCATGCCCGCCACCCTGGTCGGGGACGAAACGCGGGTGCGCCAGGTTCTTTTCAACCTGGTGGGCAACGCCCTCAAATTCACCGACAGGGGCACGGTAAGCATGGAGATCACGACCCTGCCGCCACGCACGGATGACGACATCCGCGTTCGTTTCCAAGTCGCGGATACGGGCATCGGCATCCCCGAAGACAGACTTTCCGTCATCTTCGAGCCGTTCCGGCAGGTCGAGAACTCGTTCACTCGCAACTATCAGGGCGCGGGACTTGGCCTGTCCATCGTGCATCGGCTGGTCGGTCTCATGGACGGAGAGATCGGCATCGAGAGCACGCCGGGTAAGGGCACGGCGGTGCATGTCGTCCTGCCCTTCAAGATGAACCGCGAAAACCCGTCAAAAACCGTTGAGCCCGCCGCCATCAGTACCGGCGCAGGATTCCGAGTGCTTCTGGTCGAGGACGATTCATCCAACCGGATTCCCACCCAAAAGCTGCTGGAAAAGGCCGGACACGTGGTCACCCTGGCCGAAAACGGCAGGCAGGCCCTTGAACTGCTGGCCGAATACGACTTCGGCTGCATCCTCATGGACATCCAGATGCCCGTCATGGATGGAATCGAAGCGACGCGCATCATCCGGGAATCCGAGGCCCTTGGCCCAAAAAGGAACATCCCCATCATCGCGCTGACGGCCTATGCCATGGAGGGAGACAGGGAGAAGTTCCTGGCCGCCGGAATGAACGCATATGTCGCCAAACCGGCAACCCTCGAAGAAATGACCAGGGCCATGCAGGAAGCCCTGGGCGTGGAGCCCGGCGACAAGCCATATGCGCAAGATCCGCGCACCACTTTTGGTTTGCCCTAACCGGGCTTCAATCCTATGAAACGCCCCATGGCAAAAAAACTCTTCACCACCCTGCGCTCGCGGGCCATCGTCGCGCTCACCGCGATCTTCCTGGTCATGAGCCTTGGTTGCGTGCTCATGGTCGGACTGATCATCACCGATCGCCTGGACTCCTTCGAACGCGACCTGGCCGCGGCCAATGTGCGCCGTGCGCGCAACGCGCTGCAACAGGACATGCAACGCATCGACAACCTGCTCAAAGACTGGGCGTGGTGGGATGACACCTACGAATTCATGTTCTCGGTCTCGGACGACTATACGCAGAGCAACATCACGCCGGACGTGTTCATCAACCAGGGCCTGAGCGCCATGGTGTTCGTGACCGACAAAGGCGAGATCCTGAGCGCCTCGCGGATGTCCGGCGATGAAAAGACGCTCGGCGTGCCCAGCGAAGGCCTGCTCAATTATGTCAGAAGAACGGGCCTGTCCTATCCCCCCGAAGAACTCTTCAGCGGCAGCCCCGCGCTGGTGAACATCGACGGATCATTGTGGATCGCGGCAAGCCGCGCGGTGCTGACATCCCAGCAGACCGGACCGGCGCGCGGGCGACTGTGGATGATCCAGCAGATCGACGAGACCTACGTCGAGAGACTCACCGAGCGCACGGAACTGGCACTGCAGATTCACGTCGCCGAGCAGGAAAAGCTGCCTCGGGCCATGCTTGCGCTGCACACCGCTCCTCCGGCGACGGGCGAGACCCTCGTCGTTCCCGAGCGCGACCTCATCTGGAGCGCCCTGCTTCTTTCCGATGCAGCGGGCGGCCCGCCCATAGCCATCATCGCCAATGCTCCGCGACAACTCACGATCCTGGCCCGCTCAACAATGAAAACCAGCCTCGCGGTGGTCATCGTGTTCGCTGTCGTCGGTTTTTTCAGCGGTTTCGCCTTTCTCGAACAAAGCATCCTGTCCAGGCTGTCGCTCCTTAGCGGGCGCGTCAGAAAGGATGCGCCGGACGCACAGTTTTGCAGACTGGATCAGCACTGCGACGAAATCGACCAACTCTCCAACCTGGTGGACACCGCCTTTGAATCCATCCGTGAGAACGAGCGATTTCTCAAGGAAATCCTGGGCGCGATCAAGGTCGGCGTCATGCTCATCCGCAAGGAAGACAGGGTCATCGTCAGCGCGAACCCGTATGCGAGCGCCCTGGCCGGCCGCCCCGAAAAGGACCTTGTGGGCAAGGTCTGCCACCAGTTCACCTGCGGCGCCGAAATCGGGCAATGCCCAGTCTGCGATCTCGGGCAGAACCTCAACAATTACAAGTGCGAGTTTCTCGGCAGAGACGGCGAACGGATCGACATCCTCAAATCCGTGACCATCATCACGCGAAACGAGCAGGAATATCTGCTCGAAACATTCTGGGACATCCGCGAAATCGAACGCACACGGCGCCTCCTGGAAGAATCCGAGGAACGTTACCGGGCGATGTTCTTGAACACCGGCACACCGGGAATCCTCATCAACGAGGACACGTCCATCGCCGTCGCCAACACGGAATTTCTCCATCTTGCAGGGCTCACGCAGGATGACATGCGCCAAAGCCCGCCCTGGACACGCTTCTTCCACCCCGAGGATGCGCAAAGGATGCTCCGCTATCACACGCTGCGGCGCCAGGACGACAATGCCGCCCCGCGAACCTACGAGGCGCGCCTGATGGATTCCTCGGGAGCGCAACATCACGTCAAGCTCACCGTGGCCATGATCCCACGCTCACAGCAGTCCTTCGCCTTCCTGCTCGACATAACCGACATCAAGAGAGCCGAAGGAAAACTGCATGAACTCGCCTACACCGACGCCCTGACCGGCCTGCCCAACCGCCTCTCCGCCCTGGACAGGCTGACCCGGACCCTGACGCGCCTCGACCCGGACAGCTCCAACCTGGCCGTCTACCTGCTCGACCTTGATGATTTCAAGATCATCAACGACTCCTGGGGCCACGCCGCCGGGGATATCGTTCTCATGGAAGTGGGACAACGCCTGCTCAGTGTCCTTGATTCCTCGCAAATGCTGGCCCGCCTCGGCGGTGACGAATTCATCGTCGTGTCCGGCATCGGGGCCGACGACAGTGAATATTCGGGGCTGGCGCAAAAGCTCATCGACACGTTCAGCAGCCCCTTTGAACTCGAAGGCTCCGAAACCTTTCTCGGGGTCAGCGTGGGCGTGGCCGTCTTTCCCAAGGACGGCGACACGGCAGGACAATTGGTGCGCTGCGCGGACCTGGCCATGTATCAGTCCAAATCCTTGGGCAAGAACATGTTCCACTTCCATTCGCCGGAATTGACCCTGCAGGCTCAGCGTCGCGTGGAGGTCGAACGGGAGCTGCGCCTGGCCCTCGACGCGGGAGAGATCGAGGCTTTCTTCCAGCCGGTCATCGACCTCGACACCCAAAAAATCGTCGGAGCCGAAGCCCTGGCGCGGTGGCGCAAATCGGACGGCACTCTCGTCTCTCCGATGGATTTCATACCCGTGGCGGAACAGACAAACCTCATCACCGACATCGATTTCAGCATCCTCTCCCAGGCCTGCCATCAGGCCAAAAGCTGGGATGAAGACGGATGGGGCAGGCTGCGCATCTCCTGCAACATCTCTGCGCGGCATTTCCAACGCGGCAACCTGCCAAGGGAAGTGCAGCGGGTCCTCGAAGCCAGCAAGCTGTCCCCGGAACAGCTGACCCTCGAAGTCACCGAGACGGTGTACATGGAAAACATCGATCAGGTGCGCGGCATCCTCGAATCCATCGACGAAATGGGCGTCTCAAGCGCTCTTGACGACTTTGGAACCGGCTATTCGTCCCTGTCGTACGTGCGCTCCCTCTCCTTTGACGTCCTCAAGATCGACAAGTCCTTCGTGAAGAACCTGCCCGAAGCGTCGGCGCTGGCGCTCATTCGCGCCATGCTCGGCATCGCCATCAGCCTGGAGATAACCCCCCTGGCCGAAGGCATCGAAACCCCTGAACAGCTCTTGCTGCTCAGATCTCTTGGATGCCGGCTTGGACAGGGGTATCTGTTTTCGCCTCCGGTGACCGCGGCGCAGTTCGTAGAGTTGCTCAAAAAACAGAACGCAGAGTGATCGTTGCAATGCGTGGAATCCTTTTTCCAAGGACCGGCCTGAAATAATGTGTGCAACTTTTGACGCCAAAGGCTGAATCGGATAGGTAAAATTTCCGCGAAAATACGTTTTCCGGCAAGCAGCACACCCAAAAAACGGAGAAATTCATGGACCCCACCAATTTCATCCCCCAAGCCCTGCCCATTCCGGTGGAATGGGGCTGGTTCTACTTCTTCCAGATGCTCACGTTCATCCTGCACATCCTGGTCATGAATGTCATGCTCGGCGCGTCCATCATCGCCCTGGTCCATCATCTGCGCGGCAAGGCCGAAACCGAGCCCCTGACCAAGTCCATTTCCGTCAAGCTGCCCTTCACCATCGCCTTCGCCGTCAATTTCGGCGTGGCACCCCTGCTCTTCATACAGGTGCTTTACGGACAGTTCATCTACACCAGCAGCGTGCTCATGGCCGTTTACTGGCTGTCGGTCGTAGGACTGGTCATCATCGCCTACTCCAGCGCCTACATCTACGATTTCAGCTACGTATCACTTGGCAGACTGCGCACGG
This sequence comes from Desulfomicrobium macestii, assembly GCF_014873765.1. Lineage (NCBI taxonomy): Bacteria > Pseudomonadati > Thermodesulfobacteriota > Desulfovibrionia > Desulfovibrionales > Desulfomicrobiaceae > Desulfomicrobium > Desulfomicrobium macestii. The sequence continues at coordinate 47,582 of NZ_JADBGG010000016.1, forward strand.
TCTTCATCGCCGTGACCACAGTGTGCCTGCTGACCACGGCCTTCATATACACCAACAACATGACCCTCATGCTCAGTCCCGCAAACTGGGCGGCATACTTCGAGAATCCGTGGGGCACGCTGCTCAACACCATGGACCCGGCCGTGCTGCCGCGCTACCTGCACTTCGTCGCGTCATCGGTGGCGGTGGCGGGTCTGGCGCTGGCCCTTTTCTACCGGTTCAAGGTCAAGAACGATCCCGGAGCCCAGCGCTGGGTCCGGCACGGCATGAACTGGTACGCCTACACGACCATGCTGCAGATGGCGCTTGGCCTGTGGTTCCTCGCCGCCCTGCCCGAACACGTCATGAATCTCCTGCTGGGGGGCTCCCTGGCACACACCCTGATTTTCGTCACGGGCGCGACCATTGGCATCTTCAGCATCAGCAATGCCTTGAGCTACAACGTCGGCACGTCGGCGATCCTGTCGCTGACCACCATAATCCTCATGCTCTTCCTGCGGGACCTGGTCAGGGACGCCTATCTGGCCCCGTATTTTCAGGTCAGCGACCGCGTCGTCACCGGTGAATATCTCCCGCTTGTCCTTTTCATCCTGACCCTGGCGGCCGGGCTGTGCGTCGTTGCCTGGATGCTCCGCACCGCCGCCACGGACTCGGAGGTGCGTTCATGAATTTTCCAATCTGGGAACTCCAGTGGGCCGGCGGCGGACTGCTCATCGCGCTGATCGCCGTCTTTCATGTCTATATCGCCCATTTCGCCGTGGGCGGCGGACTCTTTCTGGTCCTCACCGAACATCTGGGCTATCGCCGAAACTCCCCGGCAATTCTTGATTACACCAAACGTCACACCAAGTTCTTCCTGCTCGTGACCATGGTCCTGGGCGGAATCACAGGGGTAGGCATCTGGTTCATCATCTCCCTGGTCGCGCCCGCCGCCACGTCGCAGCTCATCCACATCTTCGTCTTTGCCTGGGCCATCGAGTGGGTCTTTTTCCTGGGCGAGATCGTGGCCCTCTTCATCTACTTCTACACCTTCGGAAAAATGGGGGCGCGCAACCATCTCACCATCGGCTGGATCTATTTCTTCTTCGGGTGGATGTCGCTCTTCATGATCAACGGCATCATCGGCTTCATGCTCACTCCCGGAGACTGGCTGACCACCAGGGATTTCTGGGACGGATTCCTGAACCCGTCATTCTGGCCGTCCCTGGCGTTTCGAACTTTCATCGCCTTCATCCTGGCCGGACTCTACGGCTTCGTCACCGCCACCTGGGAAAAGGATCCCCAGACCCGCGAGACCCTGGTCCGCTACTGCGCGGCCTGGCTGCTGGCGCCCTTCGCCTTTCTGCTCCTTTCGGGGTGGTGGTACGTAAGCGTGCTGCCAGAAGGCGCGCAGGCCATGGTCCTCGGCGCGAACCCGGAAATCGCCCCGTACATGCAGGGCTTCCTGTGGATATCGGCGGTGCTTTTCGCCGGAGGACTGCTCATGGCCGTACGCATGCCGGCCGCGATCAAGCGCCCCATGGCCCTGGTTCTGCTCGTCATCGGCCTTTTGTACATGGGCTGCTTTGAAACCGTGCGCGAAGCCGGACGCAGGCCCTACCTGATCAACGGCTACATGTATTCCAACGCCATCCTGGCCGGCACCGAAGACGCCATCAGCGCCGAGGGCTATCTGCAGACCTCGGGCTGGCACCGGAACAGGGAGATCACCCCCGAAAACGCAAGGGACGCGGGCCGGGAGATCTTTCGAGGCCAATGCGCCGCCTGCCACTCCATCGGCGGCCCCCTGCACGACATAAAGCGTCTGAGCGCGAAGTTCGGAACCGTCGGTCTGGAAGCCCAGATCGCGGGCATGGGCAAGGTATACTCCTACATGCCGCGCTTTGCCGGCACGGTGCAGGAGCGCAAGGCCCTGGCCGCATACATCGTGCATGACCTCATCGGCGACCCCGAAGTGACGCAGCAGACCCGGCCCCGCCCCGAGCTCGATCTTGAAATCCCGGCCTTCGATGCCGAGGGCGACGAATACGTGCTCCTGGCCTGGTGCACACTGGGCGAAAAATGCATCTCGGACAGCGACAGCCGCTTCTCCATGTTGCCCCCGGGCAGCACGCTCATGGCCCAGCTCATCCGGCGCGGCCCCCTGCCCGAGCTCGTGACCGAGGACGTGGAAATCACCTTCACGGCCCCGGCGGGCTTCGAGAATCCGAGTAACCATGTGGAATTCTGGGACTACGCGCCCTCCCTGGTGGGCAAGGAGCTGGCGCCGAACGTCAGCGCCAAGGGCCTGGGCATGTCGGGAACGATGAAACCAAGCGACCAGAACCTGACCTTCCTGGCGGACGGCATCCCCGTGCTGCCCTACATGGACGACGGCACCGTCAACCCCTATCCCGTCTTCACCATCGAAGCCAAGGACAAGGCCAGCGGAGAGATTCTGGCTACCACCAAGGTCGTGGCTCCGGTCTCGACCGAGATCGGCTGCAGGAACTGTCATGACGGCACCTGGCGACACGACGGCGCCATGGGCATCTCGGTGACCACAGCCTCGGACGTGCTGGCCAGACACGATCGGCGTCACAAGACTGAGCTGCTGCCCCAGGCCGAAGCGGGCAAGCCCGTACTCTGCCAGAGCTGCCATCCCGATCCGCTGCTCAAGGCTGAAGGCGATCCGGCGCTCCTCAACCTCCCGACCGCCATTCACGGCTTCCACGCCAACTACCTGTCCGAGGCTCCCGACGCCGAGCCCTGCCACACCTGCCACCCCACCGGGCCGGACAGCTACACCTATTGCGCCCGCGGCACGCACGCGAGCAAGGGACTGACCTGCGTCAACTGCCACGGTACCATGGAAGACCACGCCTTGAGCCTGCTCAAGGCCGAAAAGGAAGCAGGCAAGCCCAAGGCCGACCTGCTCATGCGCCACATCAAGCCCAGGCTGGTCGCATCCGTTGAAGAAATCGAACCGCGCAAACCGTGGAACGATCAGCCCGACTGCCTGAACTGCCACGTGGACTTCGAGCCGCCCCAGGACGCCACGCCTTCGGCCTTCAACCAATGGGTACGCGGATCGGAAGGGCTTTATCGCATGCGCACCGATGACGCGGGGCTCATGTGCGAATCCTGCCACGGCTCGACCCACGCCGAATATCCGGCCGTCAACGCGTTTCATCCCGATCTCGACGCCATCCAGCCCTTGCAGTACCAGGGCCATCCGGGCCCCATCGGGAGCAAGGACAACTGTGCGGTGTGCCATACCGAGGACAAGTACGACGAGTTCCATCACCCCAACATTCTCGGTCAACTCTAATTCCAGCCGCACGGACCGGGGAGTCTGACCCCGGTCCGTGCGATCAGCGGACAGCCGCCCCGGGTTGCCTGCAAGACGTCCCGCCACCGCGACCATGCGCGAATCCCCGCAAACGTTTTGTGCGACCAAAACGTGACGGAAACTCCCAATTCCCAGAATTCACTTTACCATCACATGCCCTTGAGCTAGCCTCCTCAAAAGGCTTGCATTACAAGCCCCATGTTCCGACACCGCCCCCAACACACGGAGAATCGCATGTCGTATCTGCCCTGCGTTGGATGTGGCTGGTGCTGTCTGCATGACCAGTGCACCGATTCCATGCGTCGCCACGGCTACCTGCCCCGCTGCCCCGAACTTTTCTGGAGCGATGAAGCCGGGCGCTACCTGTGTCTGACCATGCTCGAAGGCGAATCCGGGGACGGAATCCGCCGTGATCAACACACCGGCGGGGGCTGTTGCGCACCCCTCAACTCCTGGCGACAGGACATTCGAAACCGGGACAAGTGACCCGCATCTTTCGGACGGACCATGACCCAACCCTCTCCTGCAAAAGACAACACGCCCCGGACATACAAAGACAAAACGTCTCCCCGCCTCATGAGCGGACAATTGACCGTCCTCTCCATTCTGGTGGCCATGGTGCCGCTCCTGTGCGTCGCGACCCTGGGCTATGTTTTTTACGATGCGGCGTACCGGGAAAAAACCCATGCGCTCCTGGCTGAAAAAGCGATGAACTCGGTCCAGAGCCTGGACGGCTTTCTCGAAGAGAAGATCGCCAATCTGAGGCAGGAGACCGACTCGGCGGCCATTGCGGAACTGTCGGACTCCGGCCATCTGCGCGCCCGGCTGCATTCTTTGCAAAATGCCTATCAAGGCGTCTTCCTCGGCCTTGACCTTGTCGATGCAAGCGGCACGATCATCGCCCGCACCGGGGACGAAAGCCTCCTGCCCACACCGGCCGGAGAGTCCTGGTTCGCGCAGGCCATAAGCCGCCCCCAGTTCGTCAGCAATCTGGCGCTGTGCGACACGTACTGCTTCCTTGCCGTGCGCATCACCACCGAACAGAGCGCCTGGCTGCTTCGGGCCCACCTCGATCCGGATCTGATTCAGGAAAAGATCCGCCTCTTCCACCCCGGAGGAACCGGGGGCGCGTTCTTTCTGGACCGTCAGGGCGCCTACAGCGCCGCCAGCGGCACCGAACCGGACAGCCCGGAGACCGCGTTACTGCTGGCCCAGCAATTCTTTCCCGAAGGCAGGCCCGTGGTGCTGGAGGCCAAGGACGCCAAAGGCCAGACCAATCTTTACGGCTGCGCCCCGCTGCGCTCCACGGGCAACATCCTGGCCATCCATCAGCCCAGGGCCCAGCTCCTGCGGCCGCTGTTCAAGGCCCGCCTTGTAGCCCTGGCCATCATCCTCGCCGGTTGTGGAGGCATCATCATCACCGCGCTGGCCCTGGCCAAGCGGACGGAACAGCGCCTGTTCAAGGCTGAACTGGAATTGCAGCACATGCAAAAACACGTCATGGACGCAGGCAAGCTGGCCGCCATCGGCGAACTGGCGGCCGGCGTAGCCCACGAGATCAACAACCCCCTGGCGATCATGATGGAGAACGCGGGCTGGATTCAGGACCTGCTCAAATCCGACGATCCGCACAGCGAGGAGAACACCGAGGAGATCTTCTCGTCCCTGCAGACCATCACCACCCAGGGCCATCGCTGCCGGGAGATCACGCACAAGCTGCTCAGTTTCGCGCGCAAGGCCGACACCACGACCAACGTGGTGCACATCAACTCGCTGCTGGAGGACATTGCCGGATTCGCGCGGCAAAAAGCCAAATACCGGGGCGTGGAAATCAGGCTGGCCCTTGATCCCAAGGCGGGGGAAGTCGAAAGTTCGCCCACGGAAATTCAGCAGATCATCCTGAACCTCGTCAATAACGCCATCGACGCCATCGAAAAGGACAACGGGCTGGTGCAGTTGCGCTCCAGCCGCGAGGATGGCTTCGTGCGCATCGATGTCGAGGACAATGGCCAGGGCATCCCCGAAGACATCCTGCCCAGCATTTTCGAGCCGTTTTTCACCACCAAGGCCGCCGGCAAGGGCACCGGTCTTGGCCTGTCCATTTGCAGGGACCTGCTGTCAAAAATGGGCGGTTCCATCAGCGTGAAGTCCACTTCGGGCCAAGGCTCCATTTTTCATGTTCGCCTGCCTGCAAGCTCCCCGAAATGATGCCCGTGTCTGACAAAAAGGAGCCATCCGCTCAATTTGACTCCATAATTTTCTCTCTGTAAGACCTCGTAGCTACTGATCAACTCTCACTGTGGAGCCCCCATGCCGAAGGATACCCCCAAGACCAGCGAACCAACCACCCACGGCGAACTCATCGACATCCTCATCAAGGAAGGGCTCCTCTCGGAAAAGCAGGCGCTTCACGCCTCCCGGCTGCGCACAAAGCTCGTTCGTCCCAAGCCCTCGCTCGAAATCGTCAAGGAACTCGGCTACGTGACCGCCGATCAGGTCACCGCCGCCATTCGCAAGAACAAGCTGTCCATGCGCATCGGCAGCCTGCTCCTGGAACTCGGGCTGATCAGCGAGGCCGATCTTGAGGCCGCCTTTCAGATCCAGCGCACCAGCAAGACCCCGCAAAAATTGGGTGAAGTCCTGGTCAACAACAATTTTATCAAGGAATTCAAGCTCCTGGAAGCGCTGTCCATGCAGCTTGGCTACCCTTTTATCGATCCCAGATTCACCAACCTCGACGCCTCCCTGCTGCATCAGATTCCGCTCACATACAGAAACAAGGCGAACTACGTACCCATTGAGCGGCAGGAGCATCAGGTCGTCGTGGCTTTTGCCAATGTCCTGGACCTGGACGATCAGCAAGAGGCGCGCACCATCTTTCCCGAAGGCATCCTGCCGGCCATCGCCACGCGCGAATCCATCGTCGAGACCTACCAACGCTTCGAGCGCGGCGCCCAGTCCAAGGAATCCGTCGATGACGATTCGGCCTCGGGCATCGTGGAGCGCATCATCCTCGACGCCATCGAACTCGACGTCAGCGACATCCACATGGAGCCGCTCCCGGACCGACTGCGCATCCGCTTCCGCCGGGACGGGGTGCTTGAGCCCTACAAGGACTTCCCGCGCGAGATAATTCCCAACATCTCAAGCCGCATCAAGATCATGTGCAAGGCGGACATCGCCGAGAAGCGGCGCCACCAGGGCGGCCGCATCCTGTTCGAATATCCGGGTGGCGAACTGGACATGCGCGCCTCCTTCTATGTGACCATCCACGGCGAGGCCATCGTGCTGCGCCTTCTGAACCGCCAGGGCAACCTGATCGACATCACGGGCATCGGGATGTATCCGAAGATACTCAAGCGCTTCATCGACGGGGCGCTGTCCCGGCCCAGCGGCGTCGTGATCATCACCGGCCCCACGGGATCGGGCAAGACGACCACGGTCTACAGTTGCATCCACCACCTGAATACGCCGCTCCTCTCCATCATCACCGCCGAGGAACCGGTCGAATACGTCATCCCAGGCATCTCCCAGTGTTCCATCGACCCCAAGATCAACCTGACCTTCGAAGAAACCCTGCGTCACATCGTGCGCCAGGACCCCGACGTCATCCTCATTGGCGAAATCCGCGACAACTATTCGGCCGAGGTGGCCGTGCAGGCGGCGCTGACCGGACACAAGGTCCTGACCACCTTTCACACGGAAGATTCCATCGGTGGCCTGATCCGACTCATGAACATGGACATCGAGGCTTTCCTCATCTCCTCCACCGTGGTCAGCGTGGTCGCCCAGCGGCTTCTGCGGCGCATCTGCCCGGAGTGCTCCCAGCCGTACAAGCCAAGCCCCGGCGAACTGCAGCTTTTCGGCTACACGCAGGCCACGATCCAGGGCTCCAATTTTCGCAAGGGCACGGGCTGTTCCCACTGCCGCTACACCGGATATCGAGGACGCATCGCGGTGTTCGAACTGCTCATCCTCGATGAAATGGTCCGCGCCGCCATCCTTGAACGGCGGACCAGCTTCGACATCCGCAAGATCGCCCTGGAGAGCGCAGGGCTTGTGACCCTGTTCGAGGAAGGTCTGGTCAAGGCCGCCGAAGGCCAGACCACTCTGGAAGAGGTCATGCGCTGCCTGCCTCTAGTTCTGAAACCACGCCCTCTGGAAGAAACCCGCCGCATGCTCGGAGTCTAGCAATGAACGAGGCCAAGTCTTTTATCGAAATCCTCATGGAGCATGTGAACTCGGACAAGGCGCAGCTCCCGCCATTCAATCGGACCGGCCTTGCCATTCAGCAGGAAATGGCCAAACCGGATCCGGACATGCAGGTCATAGAAAAGCAGATCCTGCGCGACCCGGCCGTCGCCGGTCAGCTGCTCAAAGTGGCCAACTCGTCCTTCTACCGGGGCATGATCGAAGTGACCACGGTCAGAAACGCCATGGTCCGCCTCGGCCTGGCTGAAGTCTCCAATCTGGTCACCCTTTTGACCCAAAAACAATCCTTCAGCACCCAGGATTCCTTCATCCGCGAATACATGGACCAGCTCTGGATTCACTCCGTGGCCTGCGCCCTTGGCGCGAAATGGATCGCCAAGGAATGCCGACTGCCGAGCAAGATGAACGAAGCCTTTTTCGCTGGCCTCCTGCACGACATCGGCAAGGCCTTCCTGCTCATGGCCATCTCCGACCTCAAAAAAAACGGACAGATGGGCGATACCATCCCGCAGTCCTTCATTGAGGAAGTCCTCGAAACGCAACACCAAAGCATCGGAGCACAGCTGCTCAAGACCTGGAACCTGCCGGAGATCTATTGCACGGTGGCCGAACACCACCACGACGAGAACATGGACGGCCAGGACATCGTGCTGATCATGGTCAGTCTGGCCAACAAGGTCCTGGCCAAGGCCGGCATCGGAATCATGCACACGCCGGACATCGATCTGGCGACCAGCCCCGAGGCGATCCAGCTGGACCTCTCCGAGATCAAGGTCGCCGAACTGGAGCTGACCATGGAAGATTACGTGGACTTTGTGGGAGAAGTCGGCTGATTCACCCGGCGCTGTCGCGCTTTCCTTCCGACTGAAAACGCAGACGGGCCGGTTCCCTTGAACCGGCCCGTCTGCGTTTTTCATGCCCGGCGATCACCATCCGCCCCCGCCGCCTCCGCCGCCGCCTCCGCCGGACGAGCCGCCCCCGCCCATGCCCGAGGAACTGCCCGGAGCGGATGAAGCCGAGGATACGGCGGACTCCATGCCCCGTCCCAGGCTTGAAGCGAACAGGCCCGGATGCATGCGATTCCAGTGACGGCCTTCGTACCAGTCCGGATCGTATCCGGCCCGGTCCAGCAAGCGCGCAAAACGTTCCCCCCACTGATTTTCAACACCCAGCGCCATGGCGTAGGGCAGAAACTTCTCGAACAGCTCGGGAGTTTCGTCGGGAGGATGAATGAAGTTCAGCCGGTCCTCCTCGGCCACCGACAGGTAAAGCTTGAAGCCCTCGATCTCGTCCAGGGTCTGGCGGCCGATGCGCGTCGGTGCCTTCAAAAGTTCATAGAAGAGCGCATTCATGAAAATCATGGCCCCAAACCCCAGCACCGCCGCAACCCCCAGCTGACTGGAGAGGAGCCACAATCCAACCGCCTCGCCGCCCAGAAAAGGTATCGTGAAGACGGACAGAAACAGGGCCGAGCCTTTGCCGCGAATGCCCCCGCCCTGCCACGCGGCGACGACCTGGCGCACCAGCATGAAGCAGCCGAAAGTCCAGAAAGTCAGCCACACGCAGATGAAAAGCGTCCCGGGCGGAACGGATGCACTCCAGACCATGCCCGCCACCGAGGCCAGGGTGATGCCAAGCCCCGGCGCCAGCCAGCCCGTGTTGGTCAAAAAATAGTTGGAGGACAGCTCTTTCATGAGCTTGTTCTTCATGGCCCGCCGGGCGCCGCCGATGACCTTGTGGTTCACGTTCTTGAGTTCGACGACCGTCCCTGCCTTGCCCAATTCGTCCCAGGCCGCCCGTTCGCCGAGGGACAGAGTCTCCGGGGGCTGGTCGGCCAAGGTCAGGCGCATCTTCGCATTGTCCCCGATTTTCAGCGCTCCCTTGATCGCCATGTTGACCACGCCCGCGCTGAAAGCCGTGTTGTCGAACTTCATGCGCGTCAGCATGCGCACCATGGCCGGAGAAAATCCGCGCGGCGGCGCAAAGCGGGGAATGATCACGCCCTTGGCCGGATCACGACCGACCTTCATCCAGGCCAGCACGTAATAGATGCCGAGCAGAACGGTCCCAAGGCCCGCGAAAAGCACTCCGCCGCTCCTGTCCAGGACCTGCGCCGCCTGCTCCGTGGCCGAAGGCGGGGTCACAAAGCCCTTGGGCCAGGACACGGCGATGGTCAGGCCCTCGCCGGGGGCATAGGGCCGCGAGGACGTGAAGGTCACCTCCCGCTGCCCGCTTGCCGGAATCGCGCGGTTGTCCCTGCTGCCCATGGGCCCTTCGTAGGCCACGGCCTCAAGAGCCGTGGCGCCGTCCGGCAGGTGCACCGTGCAGCTGACCCGGTCCAGGGGCAGGCGCCAGCCGTTGCCGTTGACGTTCCAGTAGAGCTCGTCATGCTCCTCGAAAAAACCCAGCTGTCTGGTGGTGCGGTACGTGAGGGTGTAGGAATAACGCCCCGGCTGCAGAAAGACATCCTTGCTGCCGGCATAGATGGCCACTCCGTTGGATCTGTTCTCGACGTGGTGGGGCTCCGCCACGCCGTCGCGGGTAACCTCAAGAAGCGTGAATCCGACGCGCACCCTGTTCCCGCCCCGCCCGGTGTAGAGCGTTGGAAATTCACGCACGATCCCGCGTCGGATCTGATCCCCGGTGGCCTGGACCGTGATGGTCTCCGTGACCACCATGGAGCCGTCGGGATCTATGAGGACCAGGGAGGAAAAATCGAGAACCCGCTCGGTCTCGGCAAGCAAGGGCGCGCAAGAAAGCAGCCAGATCAGCGCGGCGAGAAATATCCGGCCCCGGACCCCCGCCATTCTAGAACTCCACCTTGGGCACAGCCCGCTCCGATGGACTTTCCAGCTCGAAGAATTCCGCCTTCTCAAAGCCGAAGCGCCCGGCGATCAGATTGGACGGGAAGGACTCCACCGCGATGTTCAGATTGCGCACCGCCCCGTTGTAATAGCGCCGGGAGAGCTGCACTTCGTCCTCGATCTCGCCGAGGGAAGCCTGCAACTGGGCGAAATTGGCGTTGGCCTTGAGGTCCGGATAGTTTTCGGCCAGCGCGAAAAGCCTGCCCAGCGCCGCCCCCAGAAGACCCTGCGCCTGGGCCGTCTCGCCCACGCCCTGCGCGTTCTGGGCCACCCCGCGCAAGCGGATGACCTCTTCCAGAGTGCCCTTTTCGTGCGCGGCGTATCCCTTGACCGTGGACACGAGGTTGGGGATCAGATCCGTGCGCCGCTTGAGCTGCACATCGATCCCGCTCCAGGCCTCCTGCACCATGTTACGCATGCGCACCAGACCGTTGTAGATGAGGATGCCCCACAGCAGAACGGCGGCAACCAGGACAAGCACGACAAGAAAAGCGATCATGATTCCTCCATGACGGAATGTTTGTGCCCATGATGTAGAGCAAAGCCCGCCCGTTGAAAAGACGGCCCTTGCTTTTTGAGCCGGTCCTTGCCAGATCATGAGTTCCGCAACACTCAATCACGCGCGTGAGGTTCCCATGTCCAATCCCAAGAACTGGATCATCGCCCTGCTCCTTCTGGTCATCGCAGGCCAAGCCTGGCTGCTCCTGGACAAGGACTCAAGCGACGAACCCAAGACCCTGTCCGTGATCGGCGTCAGCCTCGACAGCGCCATGCGCACCACCCTGGCCGTGGAATTCGACCAGCCCGTTCCGGAGTCCATGCGCGCGCAGACGGCGCCGGCCGGTATCGAGCCCAAGGCCGAAGGGCAATGGGTGTGGACCAATCCCTACACCCTGAAATTCCTGGCCCAGACGCCCCTGCCCCTCGACATGCAATACTCCCTGACCTTGAGCCCCGAGGTCTTTCCGGATGAAATCCTGAACGCGGAACGCACCCGGCTCATCCGCACCGGAAGCTTTGCCGTGCAGGAGATGACCGTGAACGAACTGGCCTCGGAAGCCGGGCCGGACATGGTCGAACTGGAGGGCCGGATCGTCTTCAACGCGCCCGTGGACCCGGCGAATCTCTTGGCCGCCATGAGCCTTGGCGAAAAAGACGGCGACCCTGTCGAGCTTTCGCTTTTGACCCAGTGGCGCACGACCAGCTTCGGCTTTCGCAGCGCGCCAGTGCGCAAGGATACGGCCGGGCGCACCCTGACCCTGCGTCTGGCTCCGGAGCTGACCGTGGCCGAAAAGAGCCTGGCCCTCGGGCAGGAATTCCGCCGGGACATCGAGCTGCGCCTGGACCCGGTGCTGCGGGTCGTCAGCGCCAGCCCACAGGCCGACAAGGACCAGTCGCGCATCGACCTTGAATTTTCCGCGCCCGTCAGCGCGGCATCCCTGCGCGAACTGGTGCGCATCGAGCCCGAGACCCGGATCTCGGTCTCGGCCCACGGCAAGACCGCCTCCCTGAGCGGCAAGCTCGAACCCGGCAGCACCTGCACGGTCCGCATCGCCAAGGGCCTTGTGGCCGAGGACGGAGCCGTGCTTGAAGCTCCTTTCAGGCAGGACCTGCGCATGCCGGACCTGCCCCCGAGCGTGGACTTCTCTTCTGCCGGCATGTTCCTGCCGCGACAGGGGCAAGGGCTCCTGGGGGTCGAATACGTCAACGCCGACACGGTGGAACTGACCGTGAGCCGGGTCTTCCCCAACAACCTGAGCACCCTCTTCCAGGACTACGGCTATTCCATCTTCGACAGCTCCGCCGCCCGGGACTCCGTGCCGTATCATCTGGGCAGCGAAATCCACCGCGAAACGTTCAGCGTAAGCTCCGCCACCAACAAGGTGCAGGAGCGGACCCTGTCCATGTCCGAGCTCATCCCCGACAAGCGTCCGGGCCTCTACAAGCTTGGCCTCAGCCTGCCCGCGGACTATCGCGGCGCCACGCGCTGGGTTCTGCGCACGGACATCGGCCTGGTGGCCAAGGAGGACGGCGCGGGCTTTCTGGTCTGGGCCAGTTCCATCGGAGATCTGCGCGCCCTGGACGGCGTGGAACTGACGCTGCTGAGCTTCAGGAACCAGGTCCTCGGCACCACCCGCACCAACGCCGCCGGCCTGGCGCGCATCCCCTATGCGGGGCATGACGACGAACTCGGCTCACCGGCCATGATCCTGGCACGACACGGCGAGGACTTCAGCTTCATCGTTCTGGACCGCTTCCGCATCGACACCACGGGCCTCGATGTCAGCGGCGCATCAATCAGCCAGGCCGGATTGCAGGCCTATATCTACGGCAAGCGCGACATCTACCGTCCCGGCGAAACCCTGGACGCCGCCGTGCTGGTCCGTGACGGACGCATCGGCACCCCGCCCGATCTGCCCGTGACCCTGGAGCAGCGCGACCCCGAGGGGCGCCTGCTGCGCACCCTGAACCTGGTCCTGGACCGGGGCATGGCCGGGCTGAGCCTGGACATCCCGGACTGGTCCCTGACCGGGCACTATCTTCTGCAGGCCCTGAGCGGCGGGCAAGTCATCGGCTCCTACGCCTATCAAGTGGAGGAGTTCATCCCCGACCGCCTGAGCGTGGAGATCGCCTCGCCCCAGACCCGGGGCGAACCGGGCCAGCTTCTGCCCTTCGAGGTCGTCTCGCGCTATCTCTTCGGACCTGCGGCATCGAAACTGGCCGTCTCGGTCAAGGCGCGGCTGCTGGCCGCCGACTTCGCGCCCAAGGGTTTTGAGGCCTACAGCTTCGGCGATCCGGGCAAGAGCTTCGAGCCCCTGCCGCTCCTTGCCACCGAAGCCCGCCTCGACGCCGACGGGCGGGCCGCCTTCGACGTGAGCATCCCGAAGGATCTGACCCCGCCGCTGGCGCTCTGGGCCGAGTTCACCGGCCGCGTGCGCGAACAGGGCGGACGCGGCGTGACCGCCAGAAAACGCATCCCCGTGCACGCCTACGCCCTCTACCCCGGCATCAAGCGGCCAGGGTCCATGGAGCTTGAGCCGCGCAAACGGGCCGTGTTCGAGTTCGTGACGGTGAGCCCGGACGGCGAGAAGACCGCACATCCGGAGCTGGTCGCGACCCTCTTTCAGGACCAGTGGCAGACGGTCATGCGCAGGACACAGTCCGGTTTCAGCTACGAATCCGTACGCAACCCCGTGGAAATCTCGACCCAGCGCGTCGCGCCGGGCGACGGCGCGGGCTCTTTCGCGGTCACGCCCCCGGATTACGGCTCCTATAGGGTGCGCCTGACCGACCCGGCGAGCGGGGCGTCCTCGGAGCTGGAATTCTACTGCGGCGGCTGGGGCTACTCGCCCTGGGCGGTCAAGAACCCGGCCAGACTGGAGCTTATTCCGGACAAGGAAGGGTACCTGGCCGGAGAGACGGCCTCCATCCAGATCCGCTCGCCGTTCGCGGGCAAGGCGCTGGTCACCGTCGAAGGCCGGAACGTGGAACATCTTGAAATCGTGGAACTGAACGGAAACACCGGCCAGCTGCGCATCCCGGTGCGCGAGGACTGGCAGCCCAACGTGCATCTCACGGCCACCCTGGTCCGCCGGGCCACGGACATCACGCCCGGCAGCGCGGGACGGGCCTTCGGGGCCACGGCCCTGTTCGTGGACAGCCTCTCGAACCGCATGGACCTGCGCGTCGACGCCCCGGACGAGGTCCGGCCGCTGACGGATCTTGAAATCCGGGTCCAGGCCAGCCCCCGCTCGCGGCTGACCGTGGCCGTGGTCGACGAGGGCATCATGCAACTGGCCGGGGGCAAAAACCCGGACCCCTTCGCCCATTTTTACGCCCAGCGCGCCCTGGACGTGATCAGCTACGACAACTTCGCCTTCATGTTCCCGCACGTGAGCGCGGCAAGGCCTCTGGCCGGCGGCGGCGACGATCTGGGCGGAGCCTCCTCCTTCATGCGCACCGAAGGCATCCGCCGGGTCAAGCCCGTGACCTTCTGGTCCGGAGTGCTCGACGCCGACCACACCGGGATCGTCACGCACCGCGTTCGCCTGCCCGATTTCCAGGGGGCGCTGCGCATCGTCGCCGTCGGCAACCAGGGCAAGAGCTTCGGCACGGGCACGGCCATGACCCGCGTGCGCACGCCGCTGGTCCTGACCCCGACCCTGCCCCGCTTTCTGTCCCTCGGGGACGAGATCGAGATTCCCCTGACCCTGCGCAACGACACGCCCTCCGGCGGTTCCTTCCGCATCGGAGCGAGCGTGACCGGACCGGCCACGCTTGGAGCCATGCCCGCCCCCCTGACCCTTGAACCCGGGCAGGAAGACACGGTCTATCTGCCCCTGCACTGCGGCGCGGAGGAGGGCAAGGTCACCCTGAGCTTCACCGCCACGGGAGGCGGCGAGACCGCCACGGCCGGGGAAGAGCTCGATCAGCGCTCGCCCCTGCCCGTGACCCGAACCATGGAGACCACGACCCTTGAGACGGAAGCGGGCGAAATCGGCGCGCCTGTGCCGGACAGCTTCCTGCCGGGCTCGGTCAAGCGCACGGTACACCTCTCCACCCGGCCGCTCATGCGCTACTCCGGGCATCTTGAGAACCTGCTCGGCTATCCTTACGGCTGCGCCGAGCAGACCGTGTCCAAAGCCTTCCCGCTGCTCCACTTCGGGGCCCTGGCCCGAGAACTGGCGCCGGGACACTTCAATGCCGGCGGTCCGGCCGGGCTGGTTCAGGCGGCCATCCGTCGCCTGCAGACCATGCAGACCCCGTCCGGCGGCTACGCCTTCTGGCCGGGAGACAGCGATCCCGACCCGTGGGTCTCGGCCTATGTCTGCCACTTCCTGCTGGAAGCCCGACTGGCCGGACACACGATCCCCGAACGCATGCTCGAAAGTGCGTTCTACCATCTTGAATCACTGGCCAATCCCGAACCGGGAAGCACGCCGCAAAAAATCGAACAGGCCGCCTACGCGCTCTATGTCCTGGCGCTGGGCAAGAAGCCCAATCTTGGCAGCCAGGACTATCTGCGGACGACCTTTGACAAGTCCCTGAGCGGCGTGGCCAGGACCCTGCTGGCCGGAGCCTATCTGCAGACAAGCAACCACGGCGCGGGCTTTGCGCTCCTGCACGCGGCTCCGGCCGTCGACGACGATCGCCGGGAGAGCGGCGGCAACCTGGGCTCGGGCCTGCGTGACCGGGCGCTCATCGCGCTCATCCTCCTTGAGAGCGTCCCCGATGATCCCATGCTGCCGGAACTCATGACCCGGCTTTCAGGAGAACTTGGCCGGGGCGAATGGCATTCGACCCAGGAGACGAGCCTGGCCTTCATGGCCCTGGGCAAATACCTGTCCGCCCTGGACGACGGGCGTCCCTTCGCGGGTACCCTGGCCTGGCCGGACGGCGCGCAGACCTTCGGGGACACGAAGCTCTTCATGCGGGAAAACATCCCAACCGCAGGGGCGCTGACCCTTGAAAAAACGCCTGCCGACCGGACCGTCTTCGCCACCGTGCTGACCTCGGCCACGCCAAGGGCCGCGTCCCATGCCGCCTTCAGCCGGGGGATCGAGGTGGAGCAGACGCTGCTGCGCGAAGACGGGCAGGCGCTGGTGGACAACGGCGTGCGCCAGGGCGATCTGATCGTCATGCGCACCAGGGTGCGCAGCACCTCCGGACGCATCGACAACGTGGTCGTGCAAAGTCTCCTGCCCGCAGGACTGGAAGTGGAAAATCCGCGCCTGGCGACCACGGAGCGGCTGGACTGGATGGCGGAAGAGACCCTCATGGAAGGCCATCAGGATCTGCGCGACGACCGCATCCTCGTCTTCACCAATCTCGACGGAAACGGCTGGAAGACGCGCTACAGCGTGCTGAGGGCGGTGACTCCGGGCCGGTTCGCCCTGCCCCCAGTGCAGGCCGAGGCCATGTACCATCCCGGCCTGCGCGGCGGTGGCGCGCTTGAGGCCATTACCGTCCACAGGGAAGCGCCGGCCCCATGAGCAGACTCAGGTGGATCGCGGCGACTCCATGGCGAAAGGCCGCCGCGATCCTCATTTTGATCCTGGGACTCCCGGCCTGCCTTGGGCTGGCCCTTGACCGCCTCTTTCCCTTTCCCGTGGAGCGTCTTGAGGCCCCGGCCGCCGTCCGCGTCCTGGACCGGGACGGCAAGCCGCTGCGCTTCTTTCTGGCCGCCGACGGGATGTGGCGCTTCCCCCTGACCTTAAGCGAAGTCTCCCCGGACCTGACCGCGGCCCTCATTGATTCCGAGGACCGCCATTTCTTCCTTCATCCGGGCATCAATCCGCTGTCCGTGTTGCGCGCGCTGTGGGTCAATGTCCGGCACGGACGGATCATAAGCGGGGCCTCGACCATCCCCATGCAGGTCGCCCGTCTGGCCGACCCGCGCCCGCGCACGCTAGGTGCCAAGGTCGTTGAGGCGCTGCGCGCCCTGCAGCTGTGCTGGCATCACCCCAAGGAAAAAATCCTGCTCTGGTACGTCAATCTGGCCCCCTTCGGCTCCAACGTGGTCGGAGTCGGAGCCGCCGCCTGGCATTATTTCGGCAAGGCCCCGGACACCCTCTCCCTCGGGGAGATCGCCCTGCTCTCGGTACTGCCGCGCTCGCCGACCCGCTACAACCCGATCCGAAACCCCGGGCTCGCGCGGGAGGTCCGGGACCGGGTCCTGGACCGCTTCGCCGCGCACGGCGTCTTCGATCCGGCACGCGTGGCCGAGAGCAAGACCCGCCCGCTGCCCGGCCGCCGCTTCGCAGTGCCACAGGACGCACCGCATTTCAGCCGCTGGGTGCGCTCACGCCTTCCCGAATCGCCCGTGATCCTGAGCAGTCTGGACAGACGCGCCCAGGACATCACCGAGGCCCTGATCAAGGGACGCATGGACGGCCTGCGCCGTCAGGCCATCGGCAACGCGGCGGCGGTGGTGCTCGACATTAAGGCCCGCCAGATCCTGGCCTACGCCGGATCGGCGGACTTCTGGGACGATTCCCGGCAGGGGCAGGTCGACAATACCCTGTCCAGGCGCTCGCCCGGCTCGACCCTGAAACCCTTTCTCTACGCCCTGGCCTTCGACCAGGGACACCTCGTGCCGGACTCCATGCTCCTTGACGTGCCCACGGATTTCGCGGGCTACGTCCCGGAAAACTACGGCCAGAATTTTCAGGGCCTGGTCAGCGCGCGCACGGCCCTGGCCACCTCCCTCAATGTCCCTGCGGCGCGTCTGCTGAACCGCTGCGGGCTTGCCCCCTTCCACGGACTGTTGCGCGAGGGCGGCCTCTCCACCCTGGACAGACCGGCGAGCCATTACGGGCTGTCCATGGCCCTGGGCGGCTGCGAGGTGAGGCTGCTGGAACTGACCAACCTGTACGCCACCCTGGCCGCGGCGGGCCTGCACCGTCCCGTTTCCCCCCTGGCCGGGGGCCCGGACCGGCGCGAAAAGGACGTCCGGCTTTTCTCCCCCGAGGCCTCGGCCATGACCCTTGGCATCCTGGCCACGACCAGAAGACCCGACCTGCCCGACGCCTGGGAGTTCACCCTTCAGGCCCCCAAGGTCGCCTGGAAGACCGGGACCTCGTTCGGACACCGCGACGCCTGGGCCGTGGGCGTGAGCCGCGACCTGGCCATCGGGGTCTGGGTCGGCAATCCCGACGGTTCGCAATGCATGAACATCTCGGGGGCGCGCCACGCCGGTCCCCTGCTCTTCGATCTCTTCCGGGCCCTCTCCCCCGGTACGACGCGCCTGCCTTCGTTCCCCACCCCTGCGCTGCAACGCATCCAGGTCTGCGCCGTCAGCAGGGAACGCCCCGGCCCCGGCTGCCCTCTCACCACGGCCGACGCCATCGCCGGGGTGACCATGCTCCCGGTCTGCGGCATGCACAAAGAGATCTTCGTCAGCCCCGGGTCGGGCCTGCGCCTGCACGGAGACTGCCTGCTCATGAAGGACTCGCGAAAAGAGACCGCGCTGATCTGGCCTCCCGAGCTGGTGGCCTTTCGCCGCGCCCAGGGCCTCAGCCTGCCGGGGCTGCCTGGCATCGACCCCGACTGTCCAGACGTGCCGAATGAGGGCGGCCCGGTCATCCAGTCCCCGTCCGCGAGCACGCCCTACCAGGCCCGCCCCGACGCGCCCCAAAAGTTTCAGCGGCTGGCGCTGTCCGCGGCCGGAGCAGCGGGCGCGACGGTTCATTACTGGTATGTGGACGGCCGCCACGTGGGACAAACCGCTCCCGAGACGCCCTGCTTCATTCCCCTGCAAAGCGGCACGCACGAGGTCGTGGTCACCGACGATCACGGACGCGGCGCGCGCACGACCTTCACGGTGCGCCCGGCAGCCGAGCCCGGCCTTGGCAGCCGGGATGAGCCCTGATAGGCAGGGCTCATTCCGGAGGGTCCATGGCCATCAAGCTGCATCTCGTCTTTCAGGATCGCGTCGGCATCGTCGCCGACCTGTCCCGCCGCATCGCCGACCGCAAGTTCAACATCGTGGCCATGGAAGTGGACCGCGTGGACGATCTGGCCCATGTCTACGTGGAGGCGGAAGACCGGCAGCCCGAAGCCCTGCCCACGGACCTGCCCGAGGCACTCGGGGACATCCCGGGCCTGCTCACCTCGCGCCCCATCGACACCCTGCCCCAGGAGGAACAGGCCAGACGGCTGCGCGTGGTTCTGGACAACATCGCGGACGGAGTCGTGGCCGTGGACGCGGCCGGACGGGTCACGACCATCAACGCCGCCGCCTGCCAGATCCTGAACCTGGACCAGGACAGCGTGCCCGGCATGGACGTGCGCGAACTGGACCTCGGGGATTCGGCCATTCTGGACAGCCTCGCCGGAAGAGAAAGCGGAGACGTGAAACGCACCCTGGTCACGCCTTCGGGACGCTTTCAGTATTTCGCCACCTGCCGCCCCATCCGCGACGCCCAGGGGCACATCATCGGGGCGGTGGAGATCGCCAAGGACATGCAGGAGATCCGCATGCTGGCCCGCAGCATCTCCGAACCCGCCCAGATCAGCTTTTCGGACATCGTCGGCCAGAACCAGAACATCAACAACCTCATCGGCTACGCCCAGCTCATCGCGGCCACGGACTCCATCGTCTGCATTCGCGGAGCTTCCGGCACGGGCAAGGAGCTCTTCGCCCGGGCCATGCACACGGCAAGCGGACGGTCCGGGCCCTTTGTGCCCATCAACTGCGCGGCCCTGCCCGAGCAATTGCTGGAAAGCGAGCTCTTCGGCTACGTGGGCGGAGCCTTCACCGGCGGCCTGAGGGACGGCAAACCCGGCCTGTTCGAGGTCGCGGGGGAGGGCACTGTCTTTCTGGACGAGATCGGCGACATGCCCCTGGCTTCCCAGGCCAAGATCCTGCGGGTCATGCAGGACCACTGCGTACGACGCATCGGAGGATCGCGGGAAATTCCCATTCGGGCACGGATCATCACCGCCACCAACGGCAATCTGGAGAAAATGGTCGAGGAGGGAACCTTCCGGCAAGACCTGTACTACCGCATCAACGTCCTGCCCATCCATATCCCGCCCTTGCAGGAACGTCTGGACGACTTAGGCCTCCTGGCCGAGCATTTCCTGTTCACCCTGGCCTCGCGCATGGGGCGTCCGGCCAAGGCCGTCACCGCCAAGGGCCTGGACAAGCTGCGCGCCCACCACTGGCCGGGGAACGTGCGCGAACTCAAGAACGTGGTCGATCGCGCCGCCATCCTCTGTCCGGCGGAGAACATTGACGAACGCTTCCTGATCCTGGCCCACGAACTTGGCGACGGCATCCCGGGCCAGACCCGGCAAGTCCAGGCCGCCGAACCGGGCAAACCCATCAGGGAGCAGCTGGACCGCCTGGAAAAAGACATCCTTGAAAACACCCTGACCCGGGCCAAAAGCATCCGCCAGGCCGCCCGAACCCTGGGCCTGTCCCACACCGCCATCCTGAACAAGATCAGGAAACACGGCCTGCGCGTGTCCAGGCCGCTGCGCGTCGAATAGACGCAAGCAACTGAACTTAAAGAATAATTTTGAAAAACCTCAAAGCCCGTTGTCGCCAGGGGTTTGAGGCGCGTCGGCTGTCTGACCGAACCAGGCATCGTTTGTTGAATCGTTGCCCAAGCGCTACCCGGACTTTGCGCCCTGTACGCAACGATTCAACTCTACGAGGCCGGAGAGGGAGTTCCGGCGGGTCTCAAACCCAAGGCGACAACGGGCCGCGTACCGCAAATTATAATGAAAGGATTTGAATCGATTTCAATCCCGAAATCGCGCAGCGCTTTCGCCCATGCGCAAAAGGATTTTCTGAAGGGCCACGCGGGACAGGCCCGAGACGCGGGCCGCTTCGGACACGTTGCCTTTGGTCTGGGCCAAAAGCTCGTTTACGTAGGAGTGGGTGAATGCCGCCACGGCCTCGGCCTTGGCGTTCTTGTAGGGTTCCAGCGCGGTTTCGCCTCCGCCCAGGCTCTTGCCCATGGGCACGGGCAGACATCCGCCCTGCTGCACCATGCGCAGCAGATTCATGTCTACCCGCTCCGTGGTGGCGAAAACGGTCAGACGGCGCACGAAATTCTGCAACTCACGCACGTTGCCGGGCCAGGAGTGAGTGGCCATCCAGTGCATGACCTCCGGATCGACCTGTTTTTCGGCCAGCCCCATCTCGCGGCAGGCCGCCCGGAAGAAGTGCCCGGCCAAAAGCGGAATGTCCTCGGCCCTTTCGCGCAAGGGCGGCAGGGTTATGGTCAGCACGTTCAACCGATAATACAGATCCTCGCGAAAGGTCTTGGCCTGAATGGCGGCTTCAAGGTTCTGATTGGTGGAGGCGACCACGCGCACATCCACGCGTGAGGATCTGTTCGATCCCACCGGCCGAACCTCCCCGTCCTGCATGACCCGCAGCAGCTTGGTCTGGACCGCCGGGGAAATGTCCCCGATTTCGTCCAGATGGATGGTCCCCTTGTCGGCGGCGGCAAAGAGCCCCTTGTGGTCGCGGTCGGCCCCGGTAAAGGCGCCCTTGACGTGGCCGAAGAGTTCGCTTTCGAGCAGATTCTCGGGAATGGAAGGACAGTTCACCGCCAGAAAGGGCCGGGAAGCCCGTGCGCCGAGATGGTGCACCATGCGGGCCACCAGCTCCTTGCCGGTGCCAGATTCGCCCCGGACCAGCACCGTGTATTCGGACTGGGCCACGGCCGCGATGGTGCGCTTGAGCTGCCGCATGGCCGCGCCTTCTCCGACCAGCTCCCCGCCGCATTCCTTGCTGGCCAGGATCTGGCGCAGACGATTGTTTTCCTCCAGCAGCCTGCTTCGCTCCAGTCCCTTCTCCACCACACGGAAGAGCTGTTCCGGCTCGATGGGCTTGGTCAGAAAATCATAGGCACCGGCCCGCAGGGCCTCCACCGCCGTCTCAATGGTCCCGTAGGCGGTGAGCACGACCATGCTCAGGTCCGGCAGCAGGCCAAGGGCCTGGGACAAAAGCTGCAATCCGGTCATCTCGGGCATGCGCAAATCCGTGATCATGAGCTGCGCGGGTTTCGCCGACAGGGCTTGCAGAGCCTCGGCTCCGCTATGCACGGCCACCACGTCGAGGCACGGAAAATGACCTCCGACAAGCCTGGCCAGTCCGCGTGCGAAATCAACTTCGTCGTCGACAATGACGACCCGTGCTCCCGTGACAATGCCGGCTGAATCCATGACTTCCATGCTCAATCCTTCCTCTGGTGCGCAGTATCCGATTCCAGGTCATCGATTCCAGACGGCAGGAGCACGACAAAGCGCGCGCCGCCGAGGTCCGAATGCTCGACAAAGACTTCTCCGCCCACGTCCCTGACCATGCCGTAGACCACGGCCAGGCCCAGTCCAGTCCCGGCGCCGATGGCCTTGGTCGAATAAAAGGGATCGAAAATATGCGGCGCATCCGCCGCCGAAACGCCCGGACCGTTATCCTCCACCACGATGGCCACCCGCCCAGCCTTGGGCGCGACCCGAACCACTATCTCGCCATCCTCCTCCCCGACCGCGTCGAGGGCGTTGATGACCAGGTTGCTGAGCACCTGCTCCAGCTCACCGATACCCATGCGCACGGGCAGAGGCCGATCTGGTTGTTCCACAGTCAAGTGCGCCCTCTTCTTGGCGGCCTGCACGGAAAAAACCTCGGACACGGACACGGCAACGCCGCAGGCATCCGCCGTGCCCGACCCGGCAGCCTTGGGGCGGGCAAAATTGAGAAGCTCCTGAAGCACTCTCTGCGCCTGCCTGGTGTGGCGCTCGATTATGTTCAGGTCCGAAGCCTGCTGCGGATCGGAGATCGTCTGGCGGAGCAACCCCGCATAGCAGAGGATGACCCCGAGCGGGTTGTTGATCTCATGCGCCAGGCCCGCCGTGAGCTTGCCTACGGTCGCCATCTTCTCCGAATGCCAGACCTGGGAACGCATGCGCTTCTCCATGGTGGTCTCGCGCACATAGACAACCACGCGGTCCGTCTGCCCGTCGGAACTGCGCACCGGGTACATCGAAAGTGAAAACGACCTGCCTCCGGGCAGCTCGACTTCGCGCAGATCCGGCGCCCCGCCGCGAATGGCGTCAACCATCGGACAAGGATGGGACAACGGATCGAAAAAGATGGACAGCATGTTGCCGTCCGTGCGTTCACCGTCCGTCAGCTCCGAGGTCAGCTGGCGGGCGGCCTGGTTCACGGTCAACACGGCGCAGTTCGAGTCCATGAGCGCCAGCGGGTCGGTGATGCCTTCGACGATGGTTTCGAGCACGTTCATCTGCCGCAGCAGGCTGTCGATGGCCGTCAGATTCTCCGCTGCCGTGCCGAGCTGACGACCGAGCGCCGTGAGTACCCGCTGATCGTGCCGTGCCGCCTCTGCTTCGGTGTCCCAGTAGAGGCAAAGGATGCCCTCGGCATTTCCGGAGCTCGACTCCACCGGCACGAAAATCCTGGATCCCGATTGCAGGCAGGCGCTGCCGGTCAGCACTTCCACCATGTTCTCAGGCAACTCGGGAGCGGCGGACGACTCCGGCCAGACGTAGTAATTCCTGGAGACCATGGTGCACACATAGGCGATGCTGCGCGCCCCGAAGCGTTTGCAGATCTGAGGCAGGGCCAGGCTCCAGAGTTCCGAACGCGAACCGCTGCGGCGCATGTCCTCCAGCAGGCGCACAAAGAGATGCACGTCTGCCTGCCGGGCTTCGGCCTCATGGGAAAGGGCCTCGGTGCGATCATCGACCATCTTGCGCAGATTCTCCGCATAATCCTGGAGCTGGTGGCGGACCTCGAAGAGATGATTGCCCATCTGCTCCATGCCTTCGACCAGTTCCTCGATCTCGTCGCCCTGCTCCAGCTTGTGCAGGAGCTCGGAGCCTTCCGCATCGACCACGTTGCGTCTGAAAACGCTGTTGAGGCGTTTGAGATTGTTGACCACCAGAACCCGGAACAGAAAATTTGTCGCTGAAAAAAACAGCAGCGCGCCAAAGGCGAAAAAGGCGAAGTAGGTCAGGATGGTCTGCTGCACGCGCCCGACACTGCTCTG
Source organism: Desulfomicrobium macestii (assembly GCF_014873765.1). NCBI lineage: Bacteria > Pseudomonadati > Thermodesulfobacteriota > Desulfovibrionia > Desulfovibrionales > Desulfomicrobiaceae > Desulfomicrobium > Desulfomicrobium macestii. The sequence continues at coordinate 71,518 of NZ_JADBGG010000016.1, forward strand.
CACGGAGATGCCCACGAAATCGACCCCGGCGATGGAGTTCTCCTCCTTGCCGAAACCCCGCCCCCCGTACAGGGACAAAAGCTCCGGCGGAGCATCCTCGGGCTTGCCGTGGCAATACATGCACCCTTCCTCGAAACGCACGGCACGGACTTTCAGAAAATATTTTTCCCCGTCCATGGTCTTGTACCCCTGCCACAGCTCCTGCTCGGGATTGGCCCTGAAATAGCGGATCAGTTCCCGTTCGTGCGTGTTGGCTTCGTAAGCGGGGTTGCGTGCGTCGATGGCCACGCGGCGATAGATGGTGCCGCCGTGATCGTCGTTGATCGGCGCCATGATGGTTCGGGAAATGTAGGATGAGGACATGGCCTCGATGATGAACGAAGCGGGCAGGCGCTCGTACATGGCCGGGCGCAGGATGTCGCGCACGTAGTGCTGGATGGAGTCCACATGGGTGAAGATGAGCAGGGCCTTGTCCCGCACCTCCTCCTCGAGGACATTTTTCATGTGTAGATAAAAACCGACGGAAAAAACGATGCCCAGAACAATGGAGGCGACCAAAAGCCCGGAAACAAATTTGGTCTGTATCTTTGATGGCTTGAGAAGGTGCATGGGCTCGCCTGAAATTGATGCTTCCCGTGGCGGTGGAAACGTGTGTGAAGTGGATGAAGATGCGTTCGCTCAGACTGTCGGCAAGACCAAATCAAAAAAGGGCACCATAGAAATCATTAGTGTTCTAACGTCCTCCAATCAAGACCTGAAACCGTTCGGCTGCTCCTGATCTGAGCACATTTCCCCCAAAGAGAGGCGCCTCGACTATTTTTCCTCCAGGGCAAAACGCAGGTAATCCTCTCCTTCCTTCACCTGTGCAACATCCGTGTAGTAATAACGGGTCGGATCGATGCCGTTGTCGTCCAGATATGAGGACATGCGGCTCAGAACACCACAGGAGTTGGTCAAAAAAGGCAGGAACAGGTAGACGAAGGCCAGGGCGGCGCCCATGGTCAGAACGAAATTCTTCAATCTTACGGGCAGGCTTTTTTCAGTCATGACGATACGTCCTTAAAAGCCGGGAGGAAGATCCTCCCGGCTGTTTTTCGAGACAATTTAGATCTTGGCCGTGATTTCGGGGAAGACCACGTAGAACATGAGGTAGGCCATGGCCAGAGTCAAGACAAGATTGAGGCTTTGACCGCAGACATACAGGATGAGCGGCTTGCCGCCCTTGAAGTACTTGGCCAGCTCGCGGAAGTTGGTGGACAGGCCGATGGCCGCAAAGGACAGGGCGAAGAACCAGCCACGCAGAAGCCTGGTGCCGCCGCGGACGATGCCGTGATCCACGACCGCGCCGCCAAGATCCTTGCCCATGCCCTGATCCAGGATGGAGAAGATGATGGAGGCGGCGATGAAGCCGAGCACGAACTTCGGAAAACGATGCCAAATCTCTCCTGCGCCAACGGTCTTGCCGGCCACGCAGTCAACCTTCGTGCACCAGTACACTGCTATGCAGAATGCGGTCACGCCGATCATGACGTTCTGGATCATCTTGATGGTCGCGGCCACGTACATGGCCTTCTGGCCCAGGAACGCGCCAGCCGCGGCCACCGCGCCGGTGGAGTCGATGGTGCCGCCCATCCAGGCGCCGCCCAGAACTTCCGGGATGCCGACAGCCTTGATGAAGGCAGGCATGGCGATCATCATGATGGCGGTGAAGACCAGGGACAGACCGATGGACAGTGTCAGCTCTTCCTTCTTGGCCCGGCAGGCTGCCGCAGCGGCGATGGCGGCGGAGGTGCCGCACACGGACATGTCGGCGGAGATGACGACGTTAAGCGTCTTGGAGGGCATCTTCAGCACCTTCTGGCCGAAGATGTAGGTGCACACGAGCACGACGGGGGTGACTACCCAGGCCACGAAAATGCCGGGTGTGCCGATGGCCACGATCTTGTTGAAGAGCACTTCCGCGCCCAGAAGAACAAGGCCGGTCTTGATGAAAAATTCGACTTCACAAGCCGGAAGGACCCATTTGGGAGTGCCCACGGTGTTGGCTATGACCATGCCCAGAAGCACGCCCCAGGCTTCGGCGCCAAAACCGTACTGCTTGGAAATGGCCTGCCCGCCGAGAATGTACGCCAGGACGGCGACCAGAAAGACAATCACGAAACCCTGCAGGAACGCAGGCGCGCTCTTGCCCATCATGGCAATGCCCGCACCGAAGATCAGCGCGATGAATATGCACAGGCCGATGAGGGACGGAATGTAGTTGTAGGGCTTGTTTTCGACCTTCTTCTTGGCATCCCCGGCAGCCTTGTGCGCGTCGCGCCACTCGGAAATCTTGGCCGCGGCCTCGTCATTGAGAGCCTGGTTCTGGAAGGATGCGCCGGCCGCAGCCTCTTCCGCGGCCACGGCAGCGGCGAGTGCCACTTCAAGCTTGCCCTTGGCCTCTTCGTATTTAGGCATGGCCTTCTCGTTGAGCGCCTTGGCCTGGGATTCGGAGCGGATCAGGGAATCCATGGGGTTGGTCTTCCAGGAACCTGGCGTCTTGGTCCAGTGGGATGCGAACTTGCCGAAGGCGGAACTGGAACCCTTGAGCTTGCCCTTGGCGTCCTGGGCATTGTGCCAGGCGATGGTCTTGAACGGAGCCTTGGCCAGTTCAGCTTCCTGGATCTGGTTTGCGGTGGCGATCTTCTCGGCAAACTCCGCCTTGGGCCCAAAGGTCGTGTACGCAAGGATACATACGGCAATGATGATAAAACCGAGCCAGATGGCCAGAAAGTCCTCTTTCTTCCACAAATCCGACCACTGGCTTTTCCCGTGGTCGATGACGACGCTGCTGCTTTCTTCAGACATGGGTTTTTCTTCCTCCTCGATGATTATGAAGCGTTCTCTCGCCGGTTATTTTGACGATGAAGGCAGAGCAAAAGCCCTGCCATGTCTGCAAGAAAAATGAGACATCATGATTTCAACATGTTACAATTTCGTACTTAAAAAAAAGCGCAAAGCACGATTTACACTGCCAACACAAGTTAGCACCACAAACTTCAAGAGCTGCATCCTTCAGCCGTCTAAAATTTTACAAAAGGATAAAAAAAGGCGTGGTCGTTCGGGAGGAACGCCACGCCTTTTCAAGGCAGCGGGAAAAAAAAACTACTTCTCGATGTCGAGTTCGCGCTTCTTGGAATAGATGAAGCGCACCAACTGGTACTCGAAGGGGCTTCCTGTCTCGTAATAGCGAAACTTGACCTGATGCCGCGCATCGACAGCCTTGACCCCGTAAACGCCGGTGGACACCGACTCGCGCGCAATCCAGCTCATGTCCTGGAAGAGGCCGTACGATGGGTTAATGGTCATGGCCGCGTCCACGAACACGCCTCCCGTGTCGCGCACTCCGGAGGGCCCGAACACGGGGAGCACCAGATACGGACCGGGGGGGACGCCCCAGAAGCCCAGGGTCTGTCCGAAATCCTCGTTTTCCTGCGGGATGCCTCCATTGCCGAGCACGTCGATGATGCCTCCCAGGCCGATGGTCGTGTTGAAGACAAAGCGGCCCAGCGAGACCGAAGCCTTTTTGGCCTTGCCTTGCAGGACAGAGTTCACAAAAATCGGTATTTCTTTCAAGTTATTAAAAATATTGGAAACACCCTGTTGAACGCTATCCGGCAGGATCGCCTCGTAGGTGCGGACCACTGGCAGATAGACGTAGCGGTCAAGCTGGGCGTTGAAGTGGTACATGTTACGGTTGAATCCCTCCCAGGGATCATGGACCTGAAAATGCCGCTCCAGGGTCGGGTCCTCGGGCAGGCCGCGATGTACGGGGGCCTGAAAAGGGCCGGGCTGATGCTGCCCGTTGGTGGCGCATCCGGCGGAGACGAAGAGGATGAGGCAGAGAAGAAATATGCGCATGGTATGTCTCACTTGCGGAAAAAATCGAGCATGGCCGCGACATTGTCCCGATAACGGATATTGCCGCAGTGCCCCCCTGCCGGATAGAGTGTCAGACGGCCGTTGAACGTGCGTTTCAGAAAACCGAGGTTGTCGGGGGTCAGAATGGGGTCGTCGACATTGGTCATGACCGCGATGCTTGTGGACTCGCGCAGAAAAGGAGCGATGGATTCGAGGCTGCTGGCCGCCACGGCCCGTTCCCGGGTCATGGTCGGGTCCTTGAAGCCCAGGAACGGCAAAAGATACTCGTCCACATAATCCTCGAAACTCACGCCCACGGCCGCATCCAGATAAGGCGACAGGGACTCGTTCTTCTCAATGACGTGCCCCCTTGGGGAGATGTACCCCGCCCCCGTGCACACGTCGCTGGTAAAGACCATGGACGCAAGGGAGACGCGAAAAGCGACGCCAATGAGGATCTTGAGCTCCTTTTCGGAAATGGAGCGGCTCCCGTGCAATGCAAAAAGAAATTCGTCGCCGAAATTGACCTCGTCGCTACCGCGGTAGGCCGCCGAAAGATCGGAGACCAGATCGGCCACGACCCTTGCGGCCTCGGTCCGGTCGGCCACGTTGTCGGAGAGCAGGTGGTCGAGGATGGTGGCAGAGGTCAGCAGGCTGACCGCCGGATTGAGGAGCATCACCTTGTCGAATCCGAAACGCTTTTCGCGCGTGTCCAGCTCCGCCAGAAAAGCGGACTGTGTTCCGCCGAGGCTGTAACCGGTCAGGTTGTAGGAGGATATCCTGTCGCGGCCAATTTCGTTCACGATGGCGTCCATGCTCTGATACAGGTCAGCCACGTCGCGGGGAATGAACCCCGGAACCTGGGTCGTGGAGGCGCTGACCACAAAGTTCGGATACGTCGGCGATGACAGGCTGACCACGTGGTACCCGGCCCGATGAAAGACCGCCTGCAGGAAGCGGCAGTTGGCCGAATCGTAGGAAGAGCCTGTCCCGGCAATGATGAACAGCAGCGGCGCCACGTCGCGTTGCAGGGCAACGGAGTACTGCAGGGTGTCGTCATACCAGAGGATTTCGGGCACCGGACGCTCATGCAGCAGGAGCTCCCTTTCGCGCACCGCGCCCAGATCACTCAACGGGTTGAGATCGCGCAACGAGGAGGGACGGATGGAGTCCAACGGAAATTCGTCCCGCGGCAGAGTGCCGAGCACGGTGGCCTCGTAAGGATTCTTGAACGGATATTCATAGGCACTGGCCGGCGCGAAGGCGGCCAGAACGAAAAGGCATAATAGCAGGGCGCGATGCATGCGCAATCCTCCACGGTGATGTATCCGGGATCACTAGCCAGTTGGAGGTGTGAGCGCAAGCTTTTGCACCGTAAATGAAAAGAGCGCCCGCAGGCGCCCTCTTGCAAATCATGTACGTGTACCGGATCAACGCTCGTCGAAATACAGTTTGTGTTTTATGTTCACACCTTGGGCGATGAACACCACGGATTCGGCAATATTGGTGGCCAGATCGCCGATGCGCTCGAGGCGGCGGATGAGAATGATGGTGTGAACGGAACGCTCGATGGCCGGAGTCTCGTGGATCATGTATTCGATGACCTGACGCATGTTCTTGTGGTTCAGCACGTCGACCTCGTTGTCCAGATGGCAGACCTGCAGGGCCGCCTCCACATTGCTGGATGAGAACGCCTGGGCCGCGTGCCGCAGCATGGCCAGGGCCTTGGTGCCCATCTCCAGCACGTCCTGATGAAAAGGCAACGGCGGCCGCGAACTGAGCATGATGGAGCGCTCGGCGATGTTCACGGCCTCATCGGCGATGCGTTCAAGATCGACGCTGATGCGCATGCACCCGAGGATGAAGCGCAGGTCTCCGGCCACGGGCTGCTCCAGGGCCAACAGCTTGAGCGCCAGCTCGTCGATCTCCACCTCCAGACGATTTACTTCCACGTCCCCGTCCTGAACCTCTTCGGCCAGATACAGATCCTTGTTCACATAGGCCTGGATGGACTTCTGGACCGCGTCCTCGGTCAGGGAGACCATCTTCAGCACCTTGAGCTTCAGCGTTTCGATTTCTTCATGCAAATGCGTATACATCTTTCACTTCCTTTAAAAATTTGTCGGACCATTCAGAAGAACTGAGGGCATCAGCCGAAACGGCCTGTTATATAGTCCTCGGTCTGCTTGTTCTCCGGACGGGTGAACAGCTTGTCCGTGGGACCGACCTCGATGAGCTTGCCCATGTAGAAAAATGCGGTCCGATCGGAGACGCGGGCGGCCTGCTGCATGGAGTGCGTGACAATGACGATGGTGAATTTGTTCTTGAGTTCGTGGATGAGCTCCTCGATCTTCTGGGTGGCGATGGGGTCAAGCGCGGAAGCGGGCTCGTCCATGAGCAGGACTTCGGGCTCCACGGCCATGGCCCGGGCGATGCACAGGCGCTGTTGCTGTCCGCCCGAAAGGCTGAGGCCCGACTGGTCCATGCGGTCCTTGACCTCGTCCCACAGGGCGGCGAGCTTGAGGCTCTCCTCAACCCGCGCATCGATGAACTCGCGATCCTTGACGCCGTTGACCCGCAGCCCATAGGCCACGTTCTCGTAGATGCTCTTGGGAAAGGGATTGGGCTTCTGGAAGACCATGCCCACCCGGCGCCGGAGCACGACCACGTCATGGGCGTTGTCGTTCAGGTCCTGCCCGTCCATGGTCAGAGACCCTTCGATCCGGGTACCGGCTATAAGGTCGTTCATGCGGTTGATGCACCGCAGAAAAGTGGACTTGCCGCAACCCGAAGGCCCGATCAGGGCGGTTGCCTGGTGCTGCAGCATGTCGAAGCTGATATCCTGGAGCGCGTGAAAGTCCGAATAATAGAAGTTGAGATTTCTCGATGAAATCTTGACCGTTTCTGTCATGTCTATTCCTCTGAGATCTGCCCGGCCAGGGGCAAGGTGATGATGAAGCGGGAGCCGATCCCGGTTTCGGGCACGGGGCTCTGCACCGTGATCCGCCCTCCGTGATTGGCCATTATGTGCCTGCAGATGGCAAGGCCGAGGCCCGTGCCGCCGATGGAGCTGTTGCGGTCCTTTTCCACACGGTAGAACCGCTCGAAAATCCGGGCCTGATCCTCGACCGGAATGCCAGGCCCGTTGTCCTCGATGAAAACAACCAGCTCACGACCGCTCGCATGCCCGTGGACACGGATGACGGCGGTTTCGTCAGGCACGTACTTGATGGCGTTTTCAAGGACATTGCGAAAAACCTGGACCAGCTGCTCGAAATTGGCCCGCACCTGGGGCGTTGAGGCACCTAGCTCGTTCACGAATTCGATGTCCTTGCTCAAGGGATGACAGCTCTTCCAGGCCGAATAAAGCGCCGAGGCAGGCTCCACCGTGACCAGGTCGGGGCGCTGCTTGCCATGCTCCAGGCGCGAGAGCTGGAGCAGCTCGTCGAGCATGGTGTTCATGTGGTTGGCGTTGCGCAGGATGACCTCCAGGAAGGAGCGCGTCTGCTCGGGATCGTATTTCTCGATGCCCACCAGGGTTTCGGCGTAGCCCTTGATCGATGTCAGGGGTGTACGCAACTCGTGCGACACGTTGGCCACGAAATCACGACGGATCTGTTCCACCCGCTTGATTTCGGTGATGTCATGAAAAACCATGATCACGCCAAGCTCGGCGTCGCCCTTGATGGGCACGATGGAGACGTCGAAGCTTCTGCCACCCGCCAGGGAGACCACCACTCCGACCTGGGAAAAATCACCTTCCCGGCGCTTTTGGAGCGCCGCGTCGCAGGCATCCTGAAGATCCTGCAGCAGGGACAGTTCCATGGGCTTGCGCCCGGCGAAGGTCGAAAGGCCCGGAAAAATCTCCTGGGCGGCGTAGTTGCCGCGCAGAATCCGGCCGTGTCCGTCGAGGACGATCAGCCCGGCCTTCATTCCGTTGAGCACGGCTTCGGATTCCATCTTCTGCTTGACGATGGTCTGCATGTTGGACTCGATGCGTTCGACCATGTTGTTGAAGGCCTGCACCAGTGGCGTAAGCTCGGTGCTCGGCGAAAAGCGAATGCGCTTGCCCGGCTCGCCCTGGCCGATGTCGGCGGCGGCCTGGGCCACGCTTGCTATGGCGCGGCCAATCTGCCTCGAAGTCAAGGAGACGAGCCCGAAGGCCAGGATGACGCTGAACCCGTAGACCCAGCCAGTCCGTCCGTAGAGCCGGTCCTGGGTCTTGCGAATCTGGCTCTGGGGACGCGCGATGCGCACGATACCCTCCGGCATGATCCCGCTGGCCTGTGTACGCATGGCCGCATAGAGCAGATCCTGGTCCAGGGTGTCGCTGTAACGCAGGCTGAGACCGATCTCTCCGGCAAGGGCCTGTGTCACTTCCGGCCTGCCCAAATGGTTCTCCAGTCTCTCGACCCGTTCCGCCGTCACGCCGGAATCGGTCAGCACCCGACCTTCAAGATCGATGAAGGTGACGCGGATGTCCATGCGTGCCGCAAGGTCGCGCAGCGCCTCGTTGACCGCCGCGAAGGAAGTGAAGGAGCCATGGGACAGCATCCACTCCACCGCGCGCAGGTCTCGCCGTGCGCTGTCTCGGGCTTCGCGCTCGCTGGTCTGCCCGAGATTCTGATGCAGATAGTAGGCAGGCACGCCCAGCGCCAAAAACAAAATGACCCCGAAGGCCAGAAACAGCCGCAGCCGCAAGGAAATCGTCGTTGTGGTCATGAAGCGCCCTAGTCGACCTGATTTTCACGTTTCATGCGATAACCGATGCCTCGGACGGTCTCCAGCCAGTCGGCATAGGGGCCGAGCTTCTTGCGCAGCCGACGCACATGGGTATCAACGGTGCGCGAATAGCCTTCGAATTCGTACCCCCAGGCATTGCTCAGGAGTTGCTCCCGGGAGAGCACCTTGCCCTCGTTACGCACGAATTCTCCGAAAAGATTGAATTCCGTGGGGGTCAGGTGCGCGTCCACCCCGTCCACGAGCAACGTGTACGCCTCGAAATCGGCAGCCAGGCCCTCGCGCTGCCAGTGCGCGACCTTGGGCAGGATGTTCACGTTGCGTCGCAGAACGGTCTTGATGCGCAGCATCAGTTCCCGGGGGCTGAACGGCTTTATGACATAATCATCCGCGCCGAGTTCGAAGCCGAGGATGCGGTCGACTTCGTCACCCCGGGCGGTGAGCATAATGATTGGTATGTGAGCGCATTCCGGGCTGCCCTTGACGGCCTTGCAAACGTCCGTGCCGCTCATGCCGGGCAGCATCAGATCAAGCAGCACCAGATCCGGCCGTTCGGACTGGACCAGCTGCAGGCCCTTTTTTCCATCCCGGGCCACGAAGCAGTCGTACCCGCCCGACTTGAGATGAAAAGCCAAAAGGTTGGCGATATCCGGTTCGTCTTCGATGACGACAATCTTGTGAGCCATGTTTCCCCCCTTGTTCACGAAAAGAGCCCCGCCACTTTCGACGCGCCGCCCCCCTCGTACCCATGATGGGCTACAGGGAGCATGTGACAGCATTGTGACACCTGTATGAATTTCCTGTAACATTCCCCGCAAAGGGACTCAAATCCAATCGCCACGCACCTGTCACGGGCCTGTCGCCAAAATGTCGCATCCGCCGGACAAAGAGCTTCCTAACTTTGATTCTACCTGAAAACGACCCCGGTCCCATCCATCAGAGGAAATGATGTCCAACTCTCAAGCCCAAACCATGCAGGCCGCGACCAAGCCCATTTTCGAACTCAAAAGATTCCTGCACGCCCATCACTGGCTGAGCATCTTCATATTTCGCCTCAAGGACTTCGGACTCTGCCGGGAACTCTACGGAGACCATGTCGCCGAGGAACTGGAGAACCTGCTCATCAACGCCCTGAACCAGCACGACCCCGACAGCCCGATGCTCAGCGCCAGACACGCCCTGCGCATCTCCTCCGGAGAGGCGCTGCTCATCCGATGTCTGGGACAGGCCAAGGATTCCCAGCTCATGGACCAGGCCTTCAGCCTCAAGGTCAAGCTGCAGGCCATTCTCAGAAAACATACCATTTCCTCGCTTGGCAGGGAATTCGAGATCGAGGTGGGGTTCTCGACGTTGCCGGAATCGTCGCTTTTCGAACGCGAGCGGATCTTCCACGAGGCCATCCATGATGCGCGGCGCATGGCCCAGGGCGGCATCGACCTTGAAGCGGTCAAGCTCTCCTCCACCTTTCGGGCCATCATCCGCAACGGACAGATCCGCATGCTCTTTCAGCCCATCTACGATTTCAAGACAGGAACCGTCATGGCCTGGGAGGCTCTGGCGCGCGGGCCGCGCGGCTCCGATTTCGAATCGCCGTCGATCCTCTTCGATTTCGCCGAACAGTTCGGACAGCTCTTTGCGCTGGAGCAGGCCTGCCGAGCGAAGGCCATGGAAACGGTGGGAGTTCTGACCACGGGCCAAAGGCTGTTCCTGTACATCCACCCGCGCACCGTGGTCGACCCGACCTTCGCCCCAGGCAAGACTCTGGAAATTCTGGACAAACATGGCCTCAAACCCGAGGACATCGTCTTTGAAATAACCGAACGCCATTCCATAAAAGACTTCACCTCGTTTCACAAAACCCTGGACCATTACCGCAGCCAGGGATTCAAGATTGCCGTGGACGACGCCGGAACGGGCTACTCAGGATTGTCCACGGTCGCGGCCCTGAAGCCCGACTTCATCAAGGTCGACATGTCGCTGGTGCGCGACGTGGACAAGGACCCGGTACGCAGGGCGCTCATGGAGACCATGGTAACCCTGGCGGGCCGCATCGGCTCGGAAATCATCGCCGAAGGGATCGAAACCAAGGGCGAGGCACGCGCCCTGACGGAGATCGGAGTCCATTTCGGCCAGGGATATTATTTGAGCCGCCCCCATTATCCCAAACCCGAGACCCACCTGGACATGAAGGAGCTGACCCCGCTGCGTCCGGACAACTTCGGCAGGCTGTCCTGCTCCATTCCCATAGGACAACTGGTCCAAAAGACATTGACCGTCAGCCCCCGAACCCCGGTGCAGTCCGTGCAGCGGATCTTCGCCACCAACCCCGCGCTCTCAAGCGTGGTTGTCGTGGACGACGGCATACCCCAGGGGCTGGTCATGGGCTACAGCCTGGACCGGCATCTGGCCACTCTCTACGGGCGAGCACTGTACGCGGAAAAACCAGTGGCGGTGCTCATGGACACCACTCCCATGGTCGTGGACGAACGCGAACCCGTGGAATCCGTGGCCAAGAACGCCAACACCCGCGAAATGCTGAAAGCCTACGACGAGGTCATCGTCACCAGTGGCGGACAATTTTTGGGCGTGGTCACGGTGCAGAAGATGCTGACCACCCTGGCGCAGGTTCAGGTCGAAATGGCCAAGGGCACCAACCCGCTGACAGGCATCCCGGGCAACGTGGCGCTGGAGAAGGAAATCGAGACGAGGCTCAGGCGGGGCAAGCCCTTCTGCATGCTCTACGCGGACCTGGACAACTTCAAGGTCTACAATGACGTCTACGGCTTCAAGGACGGCGACCTCGTCATACTGCTGCTGGGGCGCATCATGACCTGGGCCATTTCCCGGCATGGGCACAGCGGAGACTTTCTGGCGCACATTGGCGGGGATGATTTCGTGGCCATGGTCAATCCGGAGAAAGCGGAACGCATCTGCCAGGCCGTCACCCGCTGCTTCAAAAGGCTCATCCTGAACTGCTACCATGCCCAGGACCGCGCCAGGGGCTGGATCATGGGCAAGGGCCGGGACGGCAGGGAGCAGCAGTTCCCGCTGGTCTCCGTGTCCATCGGCATCGTGGACTGCATGGCCCCGTGCAGCCTGCAGGCCCTGGGGGAAAAAGCGGCCCAGATCAAGGGCTACGCCAAGACCCTGCCCGGCAACGTCTATGTTCGGGACCGGCGCGGCAATCGGACCTGCGAGCAAACCGCATGACTCGGACAGCCGCCCTGCTTCATGCGGGCGGCTTTTTCTCCACCACCAACATGTTCCGCCATTTCCCCTGCCTGAAGCGCCACCACCCCACAAGCGAGAGCATGATCAGAAACGTGCAGGTCACGGCCCAGAAATAATAGAGCCCGAAATCAAGCCAGGCTCCGGCCAGAAGTGGCGCGATCATGACCAGAAAGACCAGCGCCAGACGCGCGGCCATGACGAAAACCGTGTCCCCCGCCCCTTTGAGCGCCCCATAGACAATGAAGCTGACCCCATCGAAGAACAGGTACGCGACTACGATCATGAGCAGGGTCCGGCCCATGCCGACCACCGAGGCAAAGGCGGCCGGGTCCATGTCGCGGGGCTGGAACAGATGCAGGACCGCTTCCGGGGCGAACAGGAAAACCGCCGACATGGCCGCCAGATAGGCAAAGGTCAGCACGAGGCTGGCACGCACCACCATGGGCACGTCGTCGGGCTTGCCCGCGCCCATGGCCTGACCGACCAGGGTGCTGGTGCCCATGGCGAAGCCAACCAGAGGCATGAAGGCCAGGGCGTTGATGTTCAGCGCGATGTTGGTCGCGGCCAACTCCATGGTCCCGAGCCTGCCGACCACGAAGATGAAGACCGTGAAGGCGAAGATGTCGAGGAAGAATTCCATCCCGCTCGGCAGCCCGTAGCGCATGAGCCTGAGCCACAGCTCGGGCCTAAGTCGCCGGTCGATGGCCAGGCGGAACCGGGCGTTCTCGGAGCGGCGCATGGCCAGCCAGAGAATGGTCGTGATCACCCCCCAGCTTATCACCGTGGCCAGGCCCGCGCCCAGAATGCCCAGCTCCGGAAACGGCCCGACGCCGTTTATGAGGCAATAGTCGAGGGGGATATTCAGGAGCATCCCGGCCGAGTTGGCGAACATGACCACGCGCGTGCGCCCAAGGCCGGTGAAGAACCCGGCCAAAGCTCCGCCGACCAGATGCATCCCCGCCCCCAGGCACAGCGTTCTGAAATATATGGACTCAAGGACCTGAATCTCTTTGGAATGGCCGCCGAAGGCGAAAATGCTCTCGGCCAAAAAGGCCAGCGCCCCCAGCACGACCGCTCCCAAAAGCGCCACATAGATGCCCTGCCAGACCGCCCTGCCGACCATCTCGGGACGCCCCTGGCCGGTGTACTGGGCCACGAACACGGAGACGTAACTCGTGGTGCCAAGGAAAATGGTCATGGCCAGAAGGGCCATGATCCCGGCGGGCAGGGCTGCTGCGATGGCGTCGAGGGAATAGCGGGCCAGAAAGAGGCGGTCCGTGAACTCCATGATCGTGGTCGCCCCGAGGCTTATGACCAGTGGCATGGAAATTTTGAAAATGCGGCGATATATGATGGCCGTGGCCGGAGAGATGTGGATCATGACCCATGAGTGCCCCAAGTACGGCGCACTGGCAATATCGAAAACAGTCGGCCGGCTGCCGTGACGCGCCCGAGGATCAGGCCGGGTCCGGTTTTCGCGCGGAACTGCTCACGGGACGCAGGGAGGCTCAGGCAGCCCGCACAGCAGAAAACCAAGGATCGGCCTGCATTTTTCTTCGCAGGGCGCGAAAAACCGCCCGTGAGCACGGGTGGCGGAACGATTTTCACGGCCGACGTAGAATTCCGCAAGCCCCAGCGGAGTCAGCCCATGCATGGCGGCGTGATGCAGCAGCTTGGGTGCGCAGCATTCTCCCGTGCCCGTGGGCATGGCCTTGCCCGTGAAGACCTCGGACAGGGCCCTGGTCCGGCCGCGAAAATTGGTCAGGCGGTACAGGTCGAAGATGCGTTCCATGAGGCTCCGGGACAATTCGCGCCGCCGGGCCAGCATGTCCAGGCGGACCGGATCGTCCACCCTAAGGCCCTGCATGCGCAGAGTCAGTTCCTTGATGCGCGGCTCGTCATGTTCGATGGCGCGCTCGAACTCCGCCGGGTCAAGGATGGGCCCAACCCAGCCCGGCACCTCCCAGATTCCGTTGTACTGCCCGGAAAAAGCCCTGAGCACGCCACGGGTTCCGTCCTTGTCCACGTACGGGAGCACTCCGAACATCTGCCCCCGGGCAGGGCCGTAAAGGTACTCAAGGGACAGGCGCGGATCGTCTGCGGCCTGTCCAAGCCCGATATTCCCGCATTGCTCAAGCCGCGCCATCAGCTCCCGGGCATGGGGCGGGGCCGCCTCGGCGGGCAAAACATGTTCGCATCCGCAATCCCGGCAAAATCCGGCGCAATCAAGGGACGGGTATTCCATGACCAGCCTCCGGCCTACAAGCCGTGACGTTTGATCTTGCGCCACAGGGAGGCCCGGTCGATGCCCAGCAGCTTGGCGGCAAGGGTGCGATTGTCCGCCGCATGCTCCAAAGTCCATCGGATCTGCTCCCGCTCGCACTCTTCCAGGGTCATGGGCTGCCTGTCTCCCGCCCGGCTGACATGCAGCGAAACTTCGCGCAGCTCCGGCGAGAGATGCGCCGGACGGATCTCGTCACCGTTGCAGAAGACCACGGCCCGCTCGATGACGTTCTGCAGCTCGCGGACATTGCCCGGAAAGGCGTAACGGCCGAGGATATCCATGACCTCGTCGGAGATGCCCGGCGCGGGCCGATCCGTCTCCCGGCTGGCCTTCTCCGCGAAATAGCGCGCCAGCAGGGGCAGATCCTCGCGCCGCTGCACCAGCGGCGGCATGCTCAGCACCAGCACGTTCAGGCGAAAATACAGATCCTGGCGAAAGCGGCCCGTCTCGACCTCGGTCTTCAAATCCTTGTTGGTCGCGGCCACGAGGCGCACGTCCACAGGAATGTCGGCGGTGCCGCCCACCCGTCGGATGCACCGCTCCTGCACGGCGCGCAGAAGCTTGACCTGCATGGCCAGCGACATCTCCCCTACCTCGTCGAGAAAAAGCGTGCCGCCTTCGACCGCCTCGAAGAGGCCCTTCTTCTGCCGGGTGGCCCCGGAAAAAGCGCCCTGTTCATGTCCGAAAAGCTCGCTTTCGAGCAACTCCTCGTTGAACGCGCCGCAGTTGATGGCCAGAAAGCGGGCCTCGGAGCGTCGGCTGAAGAGGTGTACCATGCGCGCCGCCACCTCCTTGCCCGTTCCGGTCTCGCCCAGGATCAGCACCGTCACGTCCGAAGGCGCGACCTGCGCGATGGTCCGCTTGAGTTCGACCATGCACGGGGCCGCGCCGAGCATGGGAACGGGCAGGGTCCGTTCGCGCAGCTGTTCGCGCAAACGCGCCACCTCCAGCCTGAGTCTGCGTTTTTCCAGCGCCTTGTGCACCAGCAACCTGGCCTCGTCGATGCGGTACGGCTTGGCCAGATAGTCGTACGCTCCGGCCCGCATGGCCTCCACGGCCGTATCCACCGTGGGGTAGCCGGTGATTACCACGACCTCGACATCGGGATGACGGGACTTGACCTCCCGCAGAAGGGCCAGGCCGTCCATCCCTTCCATCATCAGGTCTGTCAGGACCATGTCGAAGTCCGAGTCCTGCAACAGGCCAAGCGCTTCGGTCCCGCCGGACGCGGTCACGGTCTCATGCCCTTGCCGCGCCAGCGCCAGCGCCAGATTGTCGCGCGAGATCGGCTCGTCGTCGACCACCAGAATCCTGGCCGGCGGGGGCGTTGACGGCCCGGAAACGCGGCTGCGGACATCCTGGGCGCTCACGATGCCCCCGATGTGTTGCCGCCGAGGGGCAGGTGCAAGGTGAACGTGGTGCCTTCTCCGACTTGACTCTCCACGCTGATGGTGCCCCCGTGTTTCTTGATGATGCCGAACACCACCGACAGGCCAAGGCCCGTGCCCGTATCCTTGAGCGTGAAGAAGGGATCGAAGATGCGCCCCAGATGTTCCGGCGAGATACCCGCGCCGGTATCGGTCACTTGCAGCACCGCCTCCCCCGACCCGGGGTCGGACCTTGCGGAGAGGGAGATCACTCCGGGAGGGCTTATGGCGTGGATGGCGTTTATCATCAGGTTCAAAAGCACCTCCTGAAAGCGCTGGCTGTCGAGGGGAAGTTCGATATGTTCCGGGATCTCGGTCAGAATGCGCACCCCCGACGGCACTTCGCTTGAAACCAGTGTCACAGCCCGCTGCACGACCGCATGCAGCGGCACGGGCTTGAGGCAGAATTCCGTTTCCCGGGCGAACTCGAGGAGCCCTTTGACAATATCACGCGAGCGACTGACTTCCTGATAGATGTTGTCGAGCATCTGCCTGGTCAGCGCAGGATCGACGGGCAGGGCCGCCTCCAGGTCTTCCTGCAGGATCTGGCAGGAGGTGGAGATGTTGTTGAGCGGATTGTTGAGCTGATGGGCGATGCCCGAGGTCAGGACGCCGAGCGAGGCCAGCTTTTTTTCCTGCAGGAGCTGGTTCTGCCTGCGCTCAAGCTCTTCGATCATGTGGTTGAAGGCCTGCACCACGCCTCGCGTTTCGTCGCTGGTTTCCGGCAGGGGCAGAGGCTTGAAATCGCCCTGCACGATCCGGCGCGCGGAGTGCTCGATGATGCCAAGCGCGCCGAAAATCCTCCTCCCGACCAGCCAGGAAAAAAATATGGCGACGCCCGTGAAGGTGCCGATGGCCAGAGCCAGCTGATGCTTGAGGGTGACGACTATTCCCAGGATCATCGCCCGCTGGGTGGAGACGAACTGGTGCACCAGGTCCACCAGCTCCTTGCCCTGGTCGCGCAGGCGAGGATCGAGGGCCGAGGCCTGGACCATGTCAGTCGCGGTGCCGACGCCGTTCAGCCTGGCGAAAGTCTCCTTGTAGGAACTCAGGTCCCGCCGCAGCTTGAGCAGGGTCTCCCGCCCCTGCCTGTCGGAACTGGTCACGCCCCCCTGAGGGCTCTCGATCCGGTCTATGGTGGCCAGGGCGCGGTCGCAGTAGCGTAGCGTCTCCGCATAGTCTTCCTCAGCCATGTAAAGGAGATAATTCTTCTCGTAGCGACGGATCTCCAGGATATCGCTGCTCAGGTCGTCGACGACCTCGGCCAGGGACAACGTCTCCTCGATCTGCAGCAGGTATTCGTAGGAGATGCCGCCCAGCACGGAAAATCCGAGAATGCTCAGAATCATCCCGAAGAGGATGATGCGCCGGATCTTGCCGCTGGCGAAGCGGGAGATCATTCCGTACATGCCGCGTCCTCCTGCCCGGTCAGGGCCACCGCCAGGGCCTGCTCGACCCGTTCCACCAGCACCACCGGCGGCAGGTCCGCGACACTTTCGCGCAGGGCCTCGACATCGGCCGCGTTGGCCACGGGGAGCACGACCATGGCCGCCCGGCCGCGCAAGGCGGCCAGAATCTTCTCGCGCACCCCGCTGACGGGCAGCACCCGGCCAACCAGGGACAGCTCTCCGGAAAGGGCGACGTCCGAGCGTGCCGGACGGCCCGTCAAAAGGGAGACCAGGGCCACGGCGATGGTCAGCCCGGCGGAAGGGCCATCCTTGGCGATGCCCCCGGCCGGGATGTGGATGTGGATGTCGTGCCCCTCGAAAAAATCCGGCTCGACGCCAAGCGTCCCCGCGTTGCTGCGGATGAAGCTGAGCGCGATCTGGGCCGACTCCTTGAGCACGCCGCCAAGGGAGCCGGTCAGGATGAGCTGGCCCGGACCCCTCATGCGCGTGGCCTCGACAAAGATGATCTCACCGCCCGTTTCCGACCAGACCAGGCCGGTGGCGGTGCCGACCAGGCCTCCGGCCTTGGCGTCGTCATGGCGAAACCGCGCCGGTCCGAGCAGGACCGCCGCGCCATCGCTTCCCACGGGCGCGGCCACGGCCTCGGCCCCTCCGTCCAGACGCAGCCGGGCCAGCTTGCGGCACAACCGCGCTATCTCGCGCTCAAGGCCCCGCACTCCGGATTCGTTGGTGTACTCGCGGATGATGCGCACCAGGGCCTCGGGGAGAATCGTGGGATACGGACTGGTCAGCCCATGCCCGCGCAACTGGCGCGGCAACAGAAAGCGGGTCGCGATGTCGAGCTTTTCACCCTCGGAATATCCAGAGAACTGCACCACCTCCAGCCGGTCCAGAAGCGGTCCGGCCAGCCGCTCGACCCCGTTGGCCGTGGCGATGAAGAGCACCTCGGACAGGTCGAAGGGCATCTCCAGGTAACGGTCCACGTAGCGCGCGTTCTGTTCCGGATCCAGGATTTCGAGCATGGCCATGGCCGGATCGCCTTTCACGTCCTGGCCGATCTTGTCCATCTCATCGAGCATGAAGACCGGATTGCGCACGCCCACACTCTTGAGCGCCTGGATGATCCGACCGGGCATGGCTCCGACGTAGGTCCGACGGTGGCCGCGCAGCTCGGCCTCGTCGCGCAGATCGGCCAGGGACATGCGATAGAAGCGCCGCCCGAGAGCTTCGGCGATGGCCTTTCCGACCGAGGTCTTGCCCACGCCCGGAGGTCCGACAAAGCAGAGGATCGGCGAACGGTTGGAATAGCGGTGCGTGCGAGAGAGCAGCGCCGAACGCACCGCTTCCCGCAATTCACCCAGATCTATGGGTTTTGAAAGATAATGCACGGCCCCGGTCTTTAAGGCCTGCACAGCGGTGTCCACCGTGGCGTATCCCGTGACCAGAATGAATTTCGTCTCCGGAGCCACGGCCCTGGCCGCTTCAAGGAGCTGCATGCCGTCCATGCGGTCCATCTTCAGATCCGTGACGATGCAATCGAATTCCTGGCGGGCAAGAAGGGCCATGGCCTCTTCGCCGTTGGCCGCGACCTCCACCGCGTAGCCTTCCCGCGCCAGCACATGGCGCAGGTTGGAGCGGGCAATGGGCTCGTCGTCGACGATGAGCAGCGAGGCCTGCCGCTTGGAATGCAGCACTCTCGACGCCAGATGCTCAAGCACACGCTCCCGGACCTGCCCCAGACCCGCATGACTTCCGTCGAAGACTTCCGCGGCCTGCCCCAGGTCCAGATTGTCCTGGGTCACGGCGTTCCACGGCAACGAAAGAAGGGTCTCCACATAATTGAGCCCGATGGAGTATTCCGCCACCGCCGCATCGGTCTTCTCCATGCGGCTGATTTCGGATTCGACGGCGATGCCCACGGCCTCGGGCAGCTCCGCCTGGCGACATTTCTCCCGTAATCCCGTCGGGTCCGCCGGTGGTACCGGAGCTTCAAGTTCCTGTTTGCGAAAAAACATCATCCCATCCCCTGCGCCCAGTCCGCTTCATTTCAGCTCTTTGTTGCAGATTGCAACAGCGCTGCAAACTGCATCAACCCCGGCAACTGGACCTTGTTATGGTTTTCACGATCAGGCGCTGCAATATGCAACACTGCACGAAATCCAACCCCTCATCCACTTCAAATTAAAATCAATAATTCAGAATAGATATAAAAAAATCAAACATGGCACGAGCCTTGTTTAGGCTGTCGCAACACATTTAACACGAGGTTAGCAAAATGAGCACCATCCGTGAAACCATCGAAACGAACTACGCGGCCACAGCTTTTGCAGAACGCAACCTGAGCGAAGACGCCAAACTCCTGCTCAAATCAGACGGGCCGCAGCCCAAGGCTCGGGCCAAAGAGGTCAAGAGCTCCGAAAAACGCCCCCGCACGACCTTGCAGGCACGCTAGGCCATCACAGCAACGATCAGGAGCAAACACATGCCGCGCAATTGGTTACGAAATTCGATGCAGACAGGCGCCCCGTCACTGCGCAGGGCCCGGTCCGTTCAGGACCGCCTGGCTGATTACAGCGAGGCGGTCGCCCTGGCCGAGGCCGGAGAGCAGATGCTCGCCGCCGATGTGGTCACCCCGCCCGCGACCGGGCGCAGACGCATCCTGGTCATCGGACATGGCTGCTCCTTTTCCCCTCGCCTACGGGAATACGCCTTGAGCGTGGCCGAAAGGATGGGGAGCGACCTTTTGCTCCTGAGTATCGGCATGCGTAGCGCCGACCAGAAATGGCGGGATTCCTTTACGCAAATGTCCTCTCAGGCAGCCTCCTCCTGGTCCGAAAGCGCGACGCGGATGAACCTGCACGTCGCTCACGAAGTCAGATTCGGCGGCATCGAAGAGGCTGTCAGCGAACTCGTGCGCGCCTGCGGCAGAATCGAGTTCATCCTGAGCGAACCCGAGGAAGGCGAACAGGTCGTAGGCCAGACCGGTCTGGCCCTGTTCACGGTAAAGTGATGCGGACTCACACCTGCGATCTCATTCCCGCTCCCACGCAAATCCGGAGCACTTCCGCCAGGGACCGCACCTTGACGGCGAAGGAGGCAAAATGGGCACCCTTGTACTGAGAATGGTTCCATTTTTCGGCTGGATCAAAACGTATTCCACCGAAAATCTCAAAATGGACTTCATGGCCGGCCTGACCGTGGCCCTGGTGCTCATTCCGCAGAGCATGGCCTACGCCCAACTCGCCGGGCTGCCTCCGTACTACGGACTCTACGCTTCCTTCCTGCCGCCCCTCGTCGCCGCGCTGTTCGGCTCCAGCCGTCAGCTCTCCACGGGACCGGTGGCCGTGGTCTCGCTCATGACCGCCGCCAGTCTCGAACCCCTGGCCACGGCGGGCAGCGAAAGCTACATCGCCTACGCCGTGCTTCTGGCCCTGGCCGTGGGCATCTTCCAGCTGTCCCTCGGCGTTTTACGCCTCGGGCTGGTCGTCAACTTCCTCTCCCATCCCGTGGTGGCCGGCTTCACCAATGCGGCGGCCATCATCATCGCCACCAGCCAGCTCTCCAAGATGTTCGGCGTGTCCGTGGACAGCGCCAAGCATCACTACCAGACAATCATCAATGTCGCGCAGGCGGCCATGCATTACACGCACTGGCCGACATTGGCCCTCGGCACCTTCGCCTTTGCACTCATGTATCTGCTGAAGCGCATGACGCCGCGCGTCCCCAACGTGCTGGTGGCCGTGGCCCTGACCACCATCTTCGCCTGGGGCACCGGCTTCGAGCACAACACCACAGTCGGCGTCGCATCCCTGGCCGCGCCCAAGGCCAATGAAGCCATCGACTCCTACAATGCGGCCATGCAGGCCCAACTCGATCTGGCCGCCAGGCGCACGGCCCTGACGGTGGCCATGGAAGAAGCCGAAAAACACAACGAGCGCTTCGCCATGGTCGATGAAGAACATGAACTGCGCCGTCTGTCTCTGGAAATGGACATCGCCAAAAACCAGGCCAGGAACATAAAGGCCTCGCTGCGCGGCATGCTTTTCCAGGGCGTGCCCGGAGCCAACGGCGGCATGAAATTCTATCCTGAAGGCAGCCCCCTGCCCTCGGGGACGGCAAGCGACGGCCGGACATGGCGCATCGGCGTCGGCAATGCGCCTCTTGACCCCATGGCCGTGACCATGATCGGCGGCGGAACCGTGGTTGGCGCGGTGCCCGGCGGTCTGCCCGCCCTGAGCGTCCCGCATTTCGATCTTAAGGTCATGCTCAGGCTTCTCCCGAACGCCGCCATCATCGCCCTGCTCGGATTCATGGAAGCCATCTCCATCGCCAAGGCCATGGCCGCGAAAACCGGCCAGAGCCTGGACCCGAATCAGGAACTCATCGGCCAGGGGCTCGCCAACATTCTGGGCGCCTTCGGCAAAAGCTATCCGGTTTCCGGGTCCTTTTCCCGCTCTGCCGTCAATCTGCAGGCCGGAGCCCTGACCGGATTTTCGAGCGTGTTCACCAGCGCGTTTGTACTCGCGGCGCTGCTCTTTTTCACACCGCTGCTCCACCACCTGCCGCAGTGCACATTGGCCGCGGTGATCATGATGGCCGTCATCGGGCTCATCCAGCCCGCGGGCTTCCTGCACTCCTGGAAGGTCGCAAAATACGACGGCGCCATCTCCATCATCACCTTTCTGGCCACCCTGGCCTTCGCTCCGCATCTGGACAAGGGCATCATGATCGGCGTGGTCCTGTCCCTTGGCGTATTCCTGTACCGCAACATGCGCCCCTCGGTCAGCTCCCTGGCCCGAACCGAGCAGGGGGAACTGCGCGACGCGACCCGCTTCGGACTGGACCTGTGCACGCACGTGGACATGGTCCGCTTCAACGGCCCCCTGTTTTTCGCCAATGCCAGCTTTTTGGACGAGGCCATCACCAGCCGTCTGCTTTCCAAGAAGCGCCTCAAGCACATCGTGCTGGTGGCCAAGGGCATCAATGACATGGATGCCTCCGGGGAAGAGGCGCTGGGCCTGGTCATCGAGCGCTGCCGAAGCCGGGGAGTGGATATTTCCCTGGCGGGAGTCAACGACACGGTCATGGCCATCATGGACCGTAGCGGGCTCTTGGACAAGATCGGCCGGGACCACATTTACACCAACATGGAAAAGGCGCTGTGCACGGTCCACGCCGGAGCTCATTGCGGCAGCGATGAAGCCCGGTGTCCCCTGACCACGGCCTGTCAACTCTCCTCGCGGCCGTCAGTTCAGCAGACACGTGCTCACGCATATGCCGCGGCAGGAGCTACCCGGAATGGACGACCGTAGGATTCCCCTCACAACACACCCGCTGCAAGCGGTAAACAACAACATGGAGAATACAATGGCCACATCTCAATCTAACAAAAAACCCATCGGACGTACCATTCTCTTCGGCGCGCTCACCGCAGCTTTTTACACTGGCTTCTTCACCTACGGAGACAACATCGCCGCGCACTTCGCCCAGGGCTCCTTCTGGGCCGCGGGTCCCATCGCCACGGTTTTTGCCGTTTCGTACCTGCACGGCGAGTTCGCGAGCAACCTGTGGTCCGTGCTCGGCATCGCCGCCATCAGCAAGGATGCCAAAAAGACCGTCGAAGCGACCAAACGTCCGGCCCAGCGCCCTGTTCTCAACGCCTGAACCAACGCATTGCAGGAGACACCACAATGGATATCTTGAGTCTTGATCCCACAAAATTCATCGATCTCAGCACAATGGCAATCATCTTCCTGTTCCTGGTCGGATTCATCGGCGGCCTGGTCAGCGGTTTCATCGGTTCCGGAGGAGCCTTCGTGCTCACTCCCGGCATGATGAGCCTCGGCGTACCCGGCACGGTGGCGGTGGCCAGCAACATGTGTCACAAGTTCCCCAAGGCCCTGGTCGGAGCGATCAAGCGCTTCCGATACGGACAGGTCGACGTGAAAATGGGCCTGATCATGGCCGCCTCGGCCGGCATCGGCGTCCAGATCGGCATCCACATCCAGCGCATCATCCTTGACATGTGGGGGCAGGCCGGTTCCGATCTCTATGTCAGCCTCTCGTTCGTCTTTGTTCTCGTTTTTGTCGGCGGCTACGTCATGAAGGACGCCGTCAAGTGCGCCCGCTGCGGCGGCGTGGAAGAAACCACGGCCCTGGCCACTCGCCTGCAAAAGATCGAGCTGTGGCCCATGATCAATTTCCCGCGTTCGGGCCTGCGCATTTCCCTGTGGTTCACCCTGCCCGTGGGCTTCGCCACCGGCATGCTGGCCGCGACCATCGCCGTCGGCGGGTTCGTGGGCGTACCCGGCATGATCTACGTCATCGGCGTGCCCGGCCTCATGGCCTCTGCCACGGAACTCGTCATCGCCTTCGCCATGGGCCTTGGCGGCTCCATCAACTGGGCCATGCACGGCATGGTCGACATCCGTCTCGTGCTCATCATCCTCGGCGGCTCGCTGCTGGGCGTTCAGCTCGGCGCCATCGGCACCACGTACGTCCGTCCGCACATGATCAAGATGGTCATGGCCACCATCATGCTCATCGTCGCGGTCAGCCGTGGCCTGGCCTTGCCCACGTATCTCGTGAAGCTGGGAGTCATGAACATGGGACCGGACACGCTGAGCCTTCTGAACAAGGTCAGCTTCGCCTCCATGTGCATGGCCCTGCTGATCGGCTCCGGCATCATCCTCGGCAGCATGTGGATTGGCCGCAGAGCACAGCTGGCGGAAGCCGCATAACACCGACTCCGGCTCTCAAAACAGATTCCGAAACGACGAAACCCCGCGCTGCGGGGTTTCGTCGTTTCGCGCTGGTTCAGGAATGCTTGGCGATACGTTAAAGCGGAGGCGGGGTCGGGACCAACCGACTTTTCTTTAAAACCAGGACACCCGCAGGCCAAACACTTTGTCACGATCCTGTCACAATCGCCTCAACATCCTGTAACAAACCCCCTCTAGAAAGACCTCCAGCGCAACAACGCAACCCTGAATTTGAAACATAGCCAAGGAGGCATCCTCATGAACCGTTTTCTGAACAAAGCAATCTTCGCCCTGGCCCTGCTGCTGGTCGGCACCAGCATGGCCCATGCCCGCGATCAGGTCAAAATTTCCGGATCATCCACGGTTTTCCCCTTCTCCAGCTACGTGGCTGAAGAGCTGGGCGCGACCACCAAGTTCCCCGCACCCGTCGTCGAGTCCACCGGTTCCGGCGGAGGCCACAAGCTTTTCGGCGCCGGAATGGGCGTGGGCACCCCCGACATCGCCAACTCCTCCCGCCGCATGAAGGTGAGTGAATTCGAGAATGCCGCCAAGAACGGCGTGACCGACATCACCGAAGCCAAGATCGGCTTCGACGGCATCGCGGTCGCGCAGAACGCAGACAACGAGGCCATGAGCATCTCCCTTGAAGAACTGGCCACCGCAGTGGCCGCCGACATCATGGTCGACGGCAAGCTCGTACCGAACCCCTACAAGATGTGGAACGAAATCAACCCCCAGCTGCCCGCCCGCAAGATCGTCTTCTACGGCCCGCCCACCTCTTCCGGCACCCGTGACGCCTTCGAGGAAATGGTCGTTGAAAAGATCTTCGGCAAGAAGGAAGGTTACGAGAAGGGCTACCACGCGATCCGTCAGGACAACGCCTACGTCCCCGCCGGTGAGAACGACAACCTGATCGTGCAGAAGCTGGCCAAGGACAAGGACGCGTTCGGCATCTTCGGCTACAGCTTTCTGGAAGAAAACGCCGATTCCATCCAGGGCGCGGCCATCAACGGCGTGACCCCGAATCCCGAGTCCGTCGCTTCCGGCCAGTACCCCATCTCCCGCTCCCTGTTCTTCTACGTCAAGAACGCCCACTACGACGCCATCCCCGGCCTGAAGGAATATGTGGAACTGTTCATGAGCGAGAAGATGATCGGCAAGGACGGCCTGCTGAAGTCCATCGGCCTCATCCCGCTGCCCGAGGCAGAGCGCGCCACGGCCCGCGAGAACGTGCTCGCCAAGAAGAAGTTGACCCTCGACGACCTGAAGAAATAGTCTAGCAAGTGAATCCCGCGAAGGGCCGAGCCGTGAACTTACGGCCCCGGCCCTTCGTCGCGCCCGACAACATGCGAGGAACCTCGTGACCACAACCTACCTGGCCCAATATCTTTTTGCCGGACTTTTGCCCCTGGCGCTGTTCGGCTATCTCCTCGGCCGCAGGAAAATCCGGACCCAGCAGGACCCCAATGCCAGATACAAGGCATCGGAAAATCTGTTCGGATGGTTTGCCGTCAGCAAAATGCTCATGCCCGCCGTGCTGATCAGCGTGATCGGCTCGATTCTCGACCTCTTCGATCTGGTCGAAGTGCCCTGGACCATGCTCGCGGCAGCGATCCTGATCCTCGGCGCAGGAGGCATCTGGATCGCGCTGAGGGCCATCCGTCCGAGCCTGCGGGTCCGTACCGCTCTGGAAAAGACCATCACCCGCATTCTGCTGGTGGCGTCGCTCATTTCCATCCTGACGACCATCGGCATCGTCATGTCCATCGTCTTCGAGGCGGTTCATTTTTTTCGCATCGTCAACTTCTGGGACTTCCTGACCGGAACGACCTGGAACCCCGACGCGGCGACCATCGACGACGCCGGCAACATCCAGCCCCTTTTCGGATCGGTGCCCCTTTTCGCGGGCACGTTCATGATCACGGCCATCGCCATGTGCGTGGCCATCCCCGTGGGCCTGATGTCGGCCATCTGCATGTCCGAGTACGCGTCGCTTGCGGTCAGACGGGTGGCCAAGCCCGCTCTTGAGGTCCTGGCCGGCATCCCCACCGTCGTTTACGGTTTTTTCGCGGCCATAACGGTCAGTCCGCTGATCGTGAACCTGGCCGACAAGGTGGGCATAAGCGCCGATTACACCAACGCCCTCAGCCCCGGACTGGTCATGGGCATCATGATCATCCCCCTGGTCTCGTCCCTGTCCGACGACGTGATCAGTTCCGTACCGCAGAGCCTGCGCGAAGGGTCCCTGGCGCTCGGGGCCTATCCTGCCGAAACCATCAAGCGGGTCGTTCTCCCAGCCGCGCTGCCGGGCATTGTCTCGGCCTGTCTCTTGGCCGTGTCCCGCGCCGTCGGGGAAACCATGATCGTGGTCATGGCCGCCGGCCTGCAACCGAATCTGTCCTGGAATCCGCTGGTGGGAATGACCACGGTCAACGTGCGCATCGTCGATGCCCTGACCGGCGATCAGGCCTTTGACAGCCCCGAGACGCTGTCCGCGTTCGGTCTTGGCCTGGTCCTTCTGGTCCTGACCCTGTGCCTGAACATCGTCTCCCTGACAGTCATCCGAAAGTTCCGCCAAAGATACGAATAGGAGCCTCACGTGAGCATGCCCATCGACCCGCGCAGCCTGCGCAAACGCAAAAACTCGGAAAGCCAGTTCAAGGCCCTCTCCTACATGGCCATTTCCGTTGCCGGAATCTTTCTGGTGGTCTTCTTCGCGGACATCATCCGGCAAGGGTACACCGCCTTCATGCAGACCGAGATCCGGGCCAACGTCACCTTTTCCGAGTCGATCCTGGACGACCCCCGGTCCGCCCTGGACAAAAGGCTCGTCCCGCTGGTCAGTCGCGGCGTGACCCGCATTCTGCCCATGCAGCTGCGCGAAAATCCGCAACTGCTGGGCACGACCTCCGAAGTCTGGGTATTGGCCAACGCCGAGGTGGACCAATACATCAAGAACAAGCCCAATCGCCTGAAACCAAAAGAAATAAAGCTGGTGGACGAACTTGTGGCCGAGGGCTCGATCAAGAAGGTCTTCAACGTCGGCTTCTTCACCAACGGCGACTCCAAGCTGGCGGAGATGGCGGGCATCCTGTCCGCGGCCGTGGGGACGATCTATCTTTTGGGCATCACCTTCATCTTCAGCTTCCCGGCGGGAGTCATGGCCGCCATCTACCTGGAAGAATTCGCTCCGGACAACCGGCTGATGCATATCGTCGAGGTCAACATCAACAACCTGGCGGCCATCCCGTCCATCCTTTTCGGCCTTCTGGGCCTGGCGATCTTCATCAACTTCATGGGACTGCCCCGCTCGTCGGCCCTGGTGGGCGGCCTGACCCTTGCGCTCATGACCCTTCCGGTCATCATCATCTCCACCCGCGCGGCCATCCGGGCCATCCCGGACTCCATCCGCGAGGGAGCCCTGGCCCTGGGCGCCACCCACTGGCAGGTGGTCTGGGACCACATCCTGCCGCTGTCCCTGCCGGGCATCCTGACCGGGACCATCATCGGCCTGGCCCGCGCCATCGGCGAGACCGCGCCGCTTCTCATCATCGGCATGGTCGCCTACATCCAGGACATGCCGCGCGGCCTGACCAGCGCGGCCACCGTGCTCCCGGCCCAGATCTACGTGTGGTCATCGGAATCGATACGCGCCTTCACCGAGCGCACGTCCGCGGGCATCATCGTCCTCCTGGTCGTCCTTTTGTCCATGAACGCCCTGGCCATTTTGCTGCGCAACAAATACGAGCGCAAATGGTAAGGCTCCGCCGCCGAAACGCCGCAGGGAAGGACTCCGGTTCTTCCCTTTTTTTTGGCGCAGGCATTCGCGGACAAGCCACCAGTCGCAGGTACCCCGGCGAATCGGCGGCGTTGCCACGGCCAGGCCTTTGGGATAGCCAGCGCGGGTCATGGAGGTCAAAAATGACGACTCTTCCCGAAGACAAAGGGGTCCGGGGCCTTGTCTATCTCTGCCAGACCGGAACGTGCGTGTCCTGCGGCAGCTGCTGCGGGCTCTACAACATGGCGGACCTGTCCCGTGAACGGCTGCACGCCGTCCTCTGCGCGCGGACGGACTCCTTCGCCTCTGTCCCGCGCACCATCGACGGCATCCTCGCCTTTGAGCAGGAGCGCTTGCGCATCGAGGACGCTCCCGCGCCCATAGAGGATTTTCATCATTGCGTCTTTGTGGGTTTGATCCGCGACGAGGGCGAACGGGTGGGCTGCCTGCTGCATCCCCTGGCTCTCGGGAACAATGGAATTGATTGGCGGGGGCTGAGTTTTTACGGCGGCGCGGCCTGCAAATACTTCTTCTGCCCAAGTTATGACGAGCTTGAAGCCAGAATCAAGCGCATGGCGCGCGAGGTGCTGGATGACTGGTATGAATACGGCCTGATCATTCCGGAACATCGCTTTCTGGCCGCGATGGTGGACGCCGTCGAAAGCCGCCTGGGCTTTGCCCTGGACGCGGACGCCCTCACCGAAGACGGGAAAAAAGCCCTGGCTGATCTGCTGCGGCTCAAATTGAACTGGCCATTCCGCGACGAGAAGACGCCTCCGGCCTGGAATTTTTTCAGCACAAAAGACACCAAAAGACCGGTCCTGATCACGAGCAAGCACGTTCAAGACCCGCAACTGCTCGGCATCATGCACGAACTGGACACCCGCCCCGAGCACGCCGCTTGCGCTCAAAAATTGTTGATCGAACACCTCGAACGGGCGGCCAGGATACTGCGCGCCAAATGAAAGGACCGGCGCTTGGGCCGGTCCTTGGGGTGAGCTTTAGCGGTCAGTCCGCCAAGGTCTTTTTCAGTCGACGTGAATGTCGATGGCCTTGGGGCTCGCCTTTGCCGTTTTGGGCAGATGCAGGTGCAGCATGCCATCCTTGAACACCGCCTTGATGCCTTCCGGGTCGACATTCTCCGGCACGGTGAAACGGCGCATGAAGGTTCCGGTGAATCGTTCCACGCGGTGGAACTTCTTGTCCTTTTCCTCCTTCTCTGTCTTGCGCTCACCCTGAATGGTCAAAACTCCGTTCTCAAGCGACACCTTTACATGGTCCTTCTCCACGCCGGGAATATCGGCCTTGATCAAAAACTCCGTTTCGGTCTCGGCAATATCCACCCGCGGGGTCCAGTCACTCGACGCAAGGGCCTCCTGCCCTCCGCGCGGCCATCCTACGGCCTTGGTGTACCGATCGAACATGTCCTCAATTTCCCGCCAGGGATCCCATTTCATCAGTGTCATGGCCAACCTCCTTCCGTGACCAGCTTAAAAGAATTCCACGGCCCGGACGTTCCCGGGACGTATGAAAAATAAAGCGCGGTCGCGGTCAGTCAAGGGCGCAGAAGCCCCCGTAGGGCGGGCTCTGCGGGAAGGTATCATTGCATTCACGGGGATGGCGCCGGACAACATGCCAAAGTTACATCGCTATTGCGAAGGCGCGTGGCCAAATCCCGACAGGAAATGAATTTGAAATTTCAGATTCTTATTGTCACGCCTCTGTCCCGGCCAGAAAAGCGGCCAGGGCCAGGGCGTAGAATTTGGAACGCTCGGAGTCCCCGCGCGAAGGCACGACCAGGGGATAGCTGGCTCCGACGACGATACCGGCCATGGGCAATTCCATGAGACTGGTCACGGCTTTGTAGAGCACATTGCCGGTGACGATGTTGGGCGCACAGAGAATGTCCGCGCGGCCGGCCACGGGATGATCCACGCCCTTGGCCAGAGCCTTTTCCCTCGACACCGCGATGTCGAGCGCAAAGGGCCCGCCGACGACGGCGTCACTGAAGATGCCCATGCGGCAGAGCTTGGCCAGGATGTCCGCATCCTTGCTGGAGACCATGTCGTTGTAGGACACCTTTTCCGTGGCCGAGAGCACGGCCACCCTGGGCGGTTCCATGCCCAGCTTCTTGGCCACGGCCACGGCGTTGTTGATGATGTCGATCTTGCGCGTCAGCGACGGCGCGATGTTCACTCCCGCATCGGTGACGATGAGCAGGCGTTCCTCGCGCGGATGCGGAAAGACCCCGATGTGGCTGAGCAACCCGGCGCTGCCGCGCTTGCGGCCGAGCACCGCGCGCAGCAGCACGTCGGTCTTGACCCCGCCCTTCATCAGAAACTGGGCGCGCCCCTCGTGCAGCAGATCAAGGCTGGCCGCCAGGGCCGCCTTGTCGTCCGGCTCGTGCACGCATTCAAAGGCGTCGAAATCTTCCCGGGCCAGCTCCGGCAGGCCGCGCATGCGTTCCACGTCGCCGACAAAGACGGGCTCGGCCAGACCCTGCCGCGAGGCCTCAAGTCCGGCCAGAACGGCGTTGGGTTCCGCGCAGGCGGCGATGACCACGCGCACGGGCGTTTGGCGGGAGCGGACCAGCTCCACCATCCGCTCCAGGGACTGAACCGGCGATACGGGGCCCGCCATCAGCCGTCACCTCGCGACAGCGCGATGAGACCGGTGCGGCTCAGGGACTGGATGCCGTGCGGGGCCAGGGTGCGGATCAGTCCCGCGACCTTGCCCTGGGGCGCGGAAAGCTCGGCGGAGATGGTCTCGTTGCCCATGTCGATGACGTTGGCCCGGAAAACCTCGAAAATCTGGAGAATCCGGCTGACCGTGTCCTTGGTGATGCGCACCTTGATCATGACCAGTTCGCGGTCCATGAGATCCTGCCCCGCAAGGTCCTCCAGACGCATGACAAACTCCAGGGACTCGATTTCGTCGGTCACGGCCCTGATTTTCCCCTCGTCGGGCTCGACGCAGATGATCATACGCGACACGTCCTCACGCTCGGTCTCCCCGCAGGAGATGGAACGGATGTTGATGTCGTGGCGTTGGAAGACCTGGGCCATGGCGGCCAGGACGCCGGGCTTGTTCTGGACCAGGGCGGAGATGGTGTGGCGCATGAACGCCTCCTTGATTGGGGATGGTGCGGTGCCGGAAAGAGTATGTCAGGACCCGGGTTCCGAAGCAAGGTGATACAGGCATCACTGTCTTGGACCGGAGGCTGAAAGACGAAAAGACATGGATCCCCGCCTTCGCGGGGATGACCTTGCCCAAAAACGCACCGACCTCGCGCATGAGCATGGATCCCCGCCTGCGCGGGGATGACACTGTAGCTGGGCGCAGGTCCTTGCAATAACACACTAAGATTCAGCAAAACATCCGCTTAACGGCCACGAAGGTTGGGCCCCATGCCTTGCAGGCCCCTGTAACGCCACGCAGAACTTCAGCACAGCATCCGTGTCATTCCCGCGAAGGCGGGAATCCATGCCTTACTGACCCATGCAAAACCTCTCAAAACTTCAGCACAGCATCCGTGTCATTTCCGCGCAGGCGGGAACCCATGCCTTACTGACCCATGCAAAACCTCGCAAAACTTCAGAACAGCATCCGTGTCATTCCCGCGCAGGCGGGAATCCAAACCTTACTGACCCATGCAAAACCTCGCAAAACTTCAGCACAGCATTCGTATCATTCCCGCGCAGGCGGGAATCCAAACCTTACTGACCCATGCAAAACCTCGCAAAACTTCGGCACAGCATCCGTGTCATTCCCGAGCAGGCGGGAATCCATGCCTTACTGCCCCATGCAAAACCTCGCAAAACTTCAGCACAGCATCCGTGTCATTCCCGCGAAGGCGGGAATCCATGCCTTACTGACCCATGCAAAACCTCGCAAAACTTCGGCACAGCATCCGTGTCATTCCCGCGAAGGCGGGAATCCATGCCTTACTGACCCATGCAAAACCTCGCAAAACTTCAGAACAGCATCCGTGTCATTCCCGCGAAGGCGGGAACCCATGCCTTACTGACCCATGCAAAACCTCGCAAAACTTCAGCACAGCATCCGTGTCATTCCCGCGCAGGCGGGAATCCATGCCTTTTGCCCCTCTTCTCCGCCCGAAATCAGGCGTTCCAGTCCAGGATGACCTTGCCGGACTTGCCCGAGCGCATGACATCGAAGCCCTTCTGGAAGTCCTCGGCGGCGAAGTTGTGGGTGATGACCGGGGACATGTCCAGTCCGCTCTGCAGCATGGCTGTCATCTTGTACCAAGTCTCGAACATTTCGCGGCCGTAGATGCCCTTGAGCTTCAGGCCCTTGAACACGACCTGTCCCCAGTCGATGGCCGTGTCCTCGGGCATGATGCCGAGCAGGGCGATGTGCCCGCCGTGGTTCATCTGCGCGAGCATCTCCCGGAAAGCGTGGGGGTTTCCGGACATCTCAAGACCTACGTCGAAGCCTTCGGACATGTGCAGGTCGGCCATGGTCTCGGCCAGGGACTCGCTGCCGACGTTGACGGCGCGGCTGACGCCCATCTTGCGGGCCAGGTCCAGGCGGTAGTCGTTGACGTCGGTGATGACCACGTGGCGAGCTCCGCAGAACCGGGCTATCCCCGCGGCCATGATGCCGATGGGTCCGGCCCCGGTGATGAGCACGTCCTCGCCGACCAGATCGAAGGACAGGGCGGTGTGCGTGGCGTTGCCGAGCGGGTCGAGCATGGCGGCCACGTCGCCGGAGATGGTGTCGGGGATCTTGAAGGCGTTGACGGCCGGAACGCAGACGTATTCGGCGAAGCAGCCCGGACGGTTGACGCCCACGCCGATGGCGTTGCGGCAGAGATGGCGCTTGCCCGCCTTGCAGTTGCGGCAGTGGCCGCAGGTGATGTGCCCCTCGGCGGAAACCCGGTCGCCGACTTTGAGCCCGCGCACCTCGGAGCCCATGGCCACGATGCGCCCCACAAACTCATGTCCGACGGCCATGGGCACGGGGATGGTCTTGGCCGCCCAGGCGTCCCAGTTGTAGATATGGATGTCGGTGCCGCAGATGGCGGTCTTGCCGACTTTTATCAGGATATCGTTATGGCCGACCTCGGGTACGGGGATCTCTTCCATCCAGATCCCGACTTCGGCCTTGGCCTTTACCAGCGCTTTCATTTTTTCCATTTTATTATCCTCGTATGTTCTGAAATTTTTTGCGCAATGTTTTACAAATCTTGAAGATGGATTCCCGCCTGCACGGAAATGACGCCGGGGCAACGCCCTCGTGACGCCGGAAATGCCCCTACTGCTTCATTAACAGGCAACCATGCTTTCATGCCTTTTCGGTCAGCGCTCAAGGCTTTGCGGGTTGGCGGGACGGCGGGGCGTCGACTGTCTGACTGAGCCAGGCATCGTTTGTTGCATTGTCGCCCATCACTCGAAGTCAAAGCCTGCGTTCGACAGCAGCGACAATGCAACTCTACGAGGCCGACGAAGGAGTTTCGGCGGCCCGCCGTCTGGACTGCCTTAAGGATGACGGACACGGCTTGAGAGGTTATCTTCCGCTCATGAGGAGACACACATGGGAAGATCAGCCAAGTATTCAAAAGAA
>NZ_JADBGG010000017.1 GCF_014873765.1 Desulfomicrobium macestii
TGAAAATTTTTAGGTCGAAAGTCGCCTGGATTTTCGAAAAATATGGTTGAAATTTCGAGCCAACAACGTTGGCAACACTTATTCACGGATTCAGGAAAGAATTTCTTGAATCGCGTGGCGCTTGTCCTTTGCATCTGCGGCTTTCTGGCCGGCTGTTCGGATGCGCCCGCGAACACTTCCGGCGTGGCCGAAGGCGGCACGGCAGGCCCTGCCTCCGAGGCTGCGGTACCGGCCAGGCCTGTGCACGTGGTCAATGTCGTGACCGAGGAGATAAGGACCGTCACCATGCGCGACATGCTGGTCCTGCCCGGGGAAACCGAGGCTCTGCATGACGTGCGCCTGGCCGCCCAGCGCGGCGGCGTCGTGGAGTGGGTCGGGGTGACCGAAGGGAGTGTCGTTGGCACCGGAGATCACATCGCCCGCATCGACCTGTCCGCCCTGGGCGCCGCCCGTGACCGCGCGCGGGCGAACGTGCGGCTGGCCGAAGATCAGCTGCTGCGCAGACGCGAGCTCCACGCGCAGGGCGTTCTGGCCCGGGAAGAACTGGAGCAGGCCCAGAACGAGCTGACCTCGGCCGTGACGCGGTTGCGCGAGGCCGAGGTCGAGTACGGACATGGCACGGTGTCGTCCACCCTGGACGGCGTGGTCAACAAGGTCCATGTCGACCCCGGCGAATTCGTGGCCGAGGGCGGACCCGTGGCTGATATCGTCAACGTGGCCACCATGCGCATCAACTTCAACGTGCCCGAGGGCGATGTGCGTTTCCTGGCCGAAGGGCAAAAGGTCACGGTGCTCGTGGACACCTATCCCGAGCGGCAGTGGATGGGAGAGATCGATTTCGTGGCCTGGAAGGCGGATCCCGCGACCCGCACCTTTCAGGTCCGGGTGGTGGTGGACAATGCCGATGGCAGCATCCGACCCGGCATGATCGCACGGGCGGCTTTTTTGCGACGCCTGATCGAGAATGCCGTGACCGTGCCCCTCTTCACCGTGCAGGACAAGGGAGGCGAACGGATCGTTTTCGTGGAGCTGAACGGAGTGGCCCAGGCGCGTTCCGTCGAGCTGGGCGTCATCGAGGGTGACCGCGTGCAGGTGCTCGGCGGCCTCAAGGCCGGGGACAGGCTCATCGTGGCCGGGCACACCGAGGTGGAGGACGGGACAAAGGTGAACGTGCGATGATCGTCAATCAAACCGCACAGCACCGGCAGCCCCTGGTTCTGGTCACCCTGGTTCTGATCATCGTGGCCGGGCTCTACAGCTACGTGAAGCTCCCGCGCGAGGCCGCTCCCGACATCCAGATTCCCTACATCTTCGTGACCACCACCTACGAGGGCGTCGCTCCGGAGGACATGGAGAAGCTGGTCACCATCCCCCTGGAGCGCAAGCTCAAGGGACTGGAGGGCGTGGAGGAACTGACCTCGCAGTCCAACGACGGCGAGTCCACCATCGCCATCAAGTTTCTGCCCAGCGAGGACATCGACGACGCGCTGCAGAAGGTGCGCGACAAGGTCGATCAGGCCTCCGGCGACCTGCCGTCGGACCTTGAGGACGATCCGGTCGTCAGCGAAATGAATTTTTCCGACATGCCCATCATTCAGGTGGTCCTGTCCGGCCCTTTTAGCCTGAAGCGTCTCAAGGTCTTTGCCGAGGACCTGGAGGACAGGTTCGAGTCCATTCCCGGAGTGCTCGACGCCCGGATCATCGGCGGTCTCGAGCGTGAAATCCACGTCGAGTTCGACCTCGACCGCGTCGGCGCCTACAGGGTGCCTTTCACCGCCATGCTGCAGTCCGTGGAGCGGGGCAACGTGAACATGCCCGGCGGGTCCATGGATATCGGCGACATGCGCTATCAGGTGCGCGTGCCCGAGGATTTTCAGAATCCGGCGGAGATCGACTCCATCGTGGCCTTCGTGCGTGACGGCAAGCCCGTCTATCTGCGCGACGTGGCCGCCATCCGCGATCATTACAAGGACCCTACAACACTGAGCCGCCTGAACGGGGAGAACGCGGTGACCCTGCAGGTCATCAAGCGCAGCGGCGAGAACATCATCGACATCAACGACCAGATCGCGGCCGCCGTCGAGGAAATGCGCGAGCTTCTTCCTCCCTCCCTGAATATCAGCCTGACCGCAGACATGGCCGAGGACATCCGCAACATGGTCGCCGATCTGGAGAACAACATCCTGACAGGGCTCATCCTCGTCCTGTTCGTGGTGCTCATCTTCATCGGCGGGCGCTCCGCCGTGTTCGTCTCCGTGGCCATTCCGGTGTCCATGCTCATCACCTTCGCGCTCCTGCGTCTGCTGGACATCACCCTGAACATGGTCGTGCTTTTTTCCCTCATCCTGGCCCTTGGCATGCTGGTCGACAATGGCATCGTCATCGTGGAGAACATCTACCGTCACATGCAGGAGGGCAAGGACCGCTTCCAGGCGGCCCTCGACGGGACCAGCGAAGTGGCCTGGCCGGTCATCACCTCGACCCTGACCACCATCGGCGCGTTTTTTCCCATGATCTTCTGGCCCGGAATCATGGGCGGATTCATGTCCTTTCTGCCCAAGACGGTCATTCTGGCGCTCATGGGCTCCCTTTTCGTGGCCCTGGTCATCAATCCGGTCCTGTCCGCGCGCTATCAGACCGCCGCGCCCCCGCGCTTCGCCGGTGACGGAAACGTCGCCCGGTCCAGATCCAAGAGGGTCTACATGTGGCTTCTGGGCTGGGCCCTGAACCACAGGGCGCTGGTTCTGGGGGTCTGCGTGGTCATGTTTTTCGGCTCGGCCCTGGCTTTCGGCAAATTCGGCAAGGGCGTGGAGTTCTTTCCGGAAACCGAGCCCAAGCGGGCCTACGCCAACGTCAAGCTGCCCGTGGGCACGGGGCTTGACGCCACGGACCGTTACATCAGGATCATCGAAGACGTCTGTTCCGAGTACGAGGACGTGCGTTACGTCATCGGCAGCACGGGCGCGGCCACGGGCGGGGATTTCGGCGGGGGCGGAAGCGGCACGCACCTCGGCTCCGTGACCCTCGATTTCAAGCCCATCGGCGAGCGCACGAGGCATTCCTCGGAGATCGTCTCGGAGGTTCGAGACAGGCTTGCCGCACAGATCACCGGGGTGGAACTGCGCGTGGAGAAGGAAGACGAGGGGCCGCCCACCGGCGATCCGGTCAGCCTTGAGATCTACGGTGACGACATGCAGGTGCTGGCCGGGATCGTGGAGCAGGTCCGCGAGCTCATGCGCGACATCCCCGGCATCGTCGACATGAAGGACAACCTGGTCACCGGCAAGCCGGAGATCCAGATCCGGGTGGACAAGGAGAAGACCGCGCTCCTGGGCCTCGACACCTACACCGTGGCCTACACCGTGAAGGCGGCCATCAACGGAGCCAAGGTCGGCGTGTACCGCGAGGGCAAGGACGAATACGACATCGTCGCCAAGCTGCCGCGCAAGGACAGGGAGTCGGTGGAATCCCTGAAGCGCATCACGGTCTCGGGTCCGGACGGCGAACCGGTGCCCCTGACCACTCTGGCCCGGGTGGAACTGGCCAGCGGCCTCGGGGCCATCAACCACAAGGACCAGAAAAGGGTGGTCACGGTCTCCTCCGACGTCAGCGGCAGGCTCGCCAACGACATCATCCGCGAACTGGACGCCAGGCTCGGGACCCTGGCCTGGCCGCGTGGGTACACCTACAGCTTCGCCGGAGAGCAGGAAGAGCAGCGCAAGGCCCAGGAATTCTTGAGCGAGGCCTTTGTGGTCGCCATTTTCCTCATCTTCATGGTGCTGGTGGCCCAGTTCAACTCCATGGTCACTCCGCTCATCGTGCTGACCTCGGTGGTGCTGTCCTTCATCGGGGTCTTCGCGGGGCTTTTGCTCACCGGCACGGCTTTCGGGATCATCATGACCGGCGTGGGCGTCATCTCCCTGGCCGGGGTGGTCGTCAACAACGCCATCGTGCTCATCGATTACTTCGAGCAGCTCAAAGCGACGGGCATGGAGACGCGCGAGGCGCTGATGACGGCCGGGCTGACCCGCTTCCGCCCTGTGCTGCTCACGGCCGTGACCACCATCCTTGGCCTCTTGCCCATGGCCCTCGGGGTCAGCTTCGACTTCTTCAGGCTGGAGCTGATCACGGAGTCGGAGTCGGCGCAGTGGTGGGGTCCCATGGCCGTGGCGGTCATTTTCGGGCTTCTTGTGGCCACTTTGCTGACTCTGGTCGTGGTGCCGGTGCTGTGTTCATTGCAGGACGGAGCCAGGGGATGGATGGCCCGGCGCAGGGCGGCAAGGGCCGGGGCAACCGGCTAGGACGCCTGCCGACGTGCGATGGGGGCCTTGTCAATCATGCCCCCCTCATCTATGCACTCACCTGTCCGCTTCCATCGCGTCGGATGCTTTCGCCCACACTTTGCCTTTCAAGGAGTGCATAATGCTCTGGATTCATCCTCTGCTTCAACTTGCGGCCACCGGCCTGGCCCTGTACGTCTTGTCCCTTGGGTGGCCACGTTTTCAGGCCAACCACCTGGGAAAGAAAGGTAAGTTCATGTGGGCCGAACATGTCCGGCTCGGCAAGTACGCACATATTCTATGGATGAGCGGACTGGTCCTTGGCCTCTATGCCGTCGGCCAGCACTGGGGCCAGAACACCATCACCGGCAACCATTACTGGATCGGCCAGATGATGATGCCCTGCATCGCGGGAGGGTACATCACGGGCGTGATCATGGATCGCAACAGAATGAAACGCCGCTACCTGCCTCTGGTGCACGCCGTCTTCAATTCGGTGGCCGTACTCCTGGCGCTGGCGGAAGTGGTCACCGGAATCGGCGTCATCCGGGTTTTCATGCTGTCCTGATCCTTTTTGTCCGGTTCGTTTCCGAAGCGCTCTTCCCCGGTGGAGGGCGCTTTTTCAGCTTTTTCGTTCCTGGCCGTTTCGGCTCCTGTCCCCGATTTTTCCGGTTTTGTGGAGAACGTGTTCATGCAGCACCCTGCCTTTTTTTCGGATCCCTTGAGCGTCGGCTCCGTGCTTCTGCCTTCGCGCCTTGTCCTGGCGCCTATGGCAGGTCTTGGGCATGTGGCCTTTCGGGAAGTGCTCGGAGGATTCGGAGGGCATGGTTTCATGGTCACGGAGATGTGCAACGCCCGCGCCGTGCCGCAGGAAAGCCGCCATCATTCCCCCGTGTTCCGCTGGCGCGACGAGGAGGCGACGCGTCTTGTCTGCCAGATTTTCGGGGGCGAGCCCGAAGTCATGGCCGCCGCAGCCAGGCGCATCGAGAGCGAAGGGCTCATGGGCGTGGACATCAACATGGGCTGCTCCGTGGCTGCCATCTGCAAGAAGGGATACGGGGCGGCGCTGCTCAAGGACCCGGAGCGGGCCGTGGCCATCGTGCGGGCCGTGCGCCAGGCCGTGCGTTGTCCGGTCATGGTCAAATTCCGCAGTGGCTGGGAGAACTCTCCGGATTTGGCCGTGGACCTGGCCAGGCGTTTCGAGGACGCGGGTGCGGACCTCTTGACCTTTCACCCGCGCATCGCGCCGGATCGCCGGTCCCGTCCGCCCAAATGGGCGCATATTCGGGCCGTGGCCGCTGCCGTTTCAATTCCCGTGCTCGGTAACGGCAACGCCTTTTCCGGCGAGGATTGCGCCCGGATGGTCGCCGAGACCGGCTGCGCGGGAGTGTCCATCGGCCGCATGGCCATCGCCCGGCCCTGGATTTTCGCCCAGCTGGTGCATGGCTTCGAGCCCGACGAGGACATTTTTCTGAACACGGCGCTGAAGATCATCGACGCCATCTGGAAGCATTTCGAGCCCACGCGCGCCATCAAGATGTACAAGAAATACCTGCCCTATCTGGCCGCCAATTTCGTCTTCGGCCACAGCCTCTGGCCGGAGCTGGCACGGGGGCTCACCCGCGAGGACATGACCGAGAACGCCATGCGGGTTTTGGGCAAGAGGCCCCGGGTCGCGTCCACCCCCAACGCCTTTTTGTTCACGTCCTGACATGGAAGAGCTGCTCCTTGATTACGGACTGACCGGGCTTTTCATCCTGTCCTTCCTGGCCGCCACGTTTCTGCCCGTGGTCTCCGAGGCCGCCCTTGCAGCCCTGATTCTGGCCGGCGTCGATCCATATGCCTGCGTAGCGGCGGCCACCGCCGGCAACACCCTGGGGGCCATGACCACCTGGGGGATCGGACGGTGGGGGAGCGAGCCCTTTCTGACCCGGATGCTGCGCCTTTCCGCCGCGCAGCGGGAGCGGGCGGTGCGCCTTTTCGCCCGTTATGGCTCGTGGAGCCTGCTGCTGGCCTGGACGCCCATACTCGGGGACCCGCTCTGCGCCGTGGCCGGCCTCTTCGGGCTGTCCCTGAAGCGCTTTGTCCCGCCTGTGCTGCTCGGCAAGCTTGCCCGCTATGCCGGACTTGCCTATCTTCTTTCCTGACATAATGGTATTTCCTGGAGGTTTCATGCTGATCTTGCATTCTCCCCTGGACATGCATGTCCACCTGCGCCAGGGCGACATGCTGGCCCTGGTGGCGCCGCACACGGCCCGGGACTTCGTCGCCGCCGTGGTCATGCCCAACCTGACCCCGCCAGTGACCGAGCTTACGCAGGTGCTGGACTACCGGGAGAAAATACTTCGCGTGGCGGGAGAATCGTTCTCCCCGCTCATGACTCTTTTTTTCAAGGCCTACTCCAGGGACGAGCTGCTGGCCGCAAGGCCGCACATCATCGGGCTCAAGCTCTATCCCGCCGGAATGACGACCAACTCCGAGGCCGGTTTGGCCGACATGCGGCAGGCCCACGCAACCCTGGCCATCATGGAGGAGCTGGACATCCCCCTTTTGATCCATGGGGAGGGATGCGGATTCGTCATGGACCGCGAGGCGGTTTTTCTGCCCGTGGTGGCGGAGTGGGCGCGCATGTTTCCCCGGCTGCGCATTGTTCTCGAACACGTCACCACCCGGGCCGGGGTGGAGCTGCTGGACCGCTTCGACAACCTTTTCGCCACGGTCACCCTGCACCATCTGCTCATCACCCTTGATGACGTGCTCGGCGGGCTCATGCGGCCTCATCTTTTCTGCAAGCCCGTGGCCAAACGTCCGGAGGATCGCGACGCCCTGCGACAGGCGGCGCTGCATCACC
Source organism: Desulfomicrobium macestii (assembly GCF_014873765.1). Taxonomy (NCBI): domain Bacteria; kingdom Pseudomonadati; phylum Thermodesulfobacteriota; class Desulfovibrionia; order Desulfovibrionales; family Desulfomicrobiaceae; genus Desulfomicrobium; species Desulfomicrobium macestii. The sequence continues at coordinate 7,132 of NZ_JADBGG010000017.1, forward strand.
CCCGGGCGTTCTTCGGCAGCGACACGGCCCCGCATCCGATCACGGCCAAGGAAGCGCCCGGCTGCGCGGCCGGAATCTTTTCCGCGCCCGTGGCCTTGCCTGCCCTGGCCGGTCTCTTCGAGGAGCTGGACGCCCTGGACCTGCTGCAGGCCTTTGTTTCGGACCGCGCCCGCGCCGCCTACGGCCTGACCCCCATGGCCAGGGAGGTGCGTCTTGAGCGCCGCGCCTGGACCGTGCCGGAGCGCTTCGGTTCCGTCGTGCCCTATCTTGCGGGTCAGACCCTGGCCTGGCAGGTGGTGAACTGACATGTACGTGGCGGTGCTGGGAGAAGGCAGGCCGTTGCGCTTCGAGTTGCGGCGTTCCGTGCCGGTGGACGGCGGCTTTGGTTTTGAGACCCTTTTAGACCTGGGGGCGGACCCTGGCCGCATGGTCCGTTTCGGCCGTTTCGGGATATCCTATGCCGAGGAGCTTCTTGAGGCGCTGGCGGGTCTGGACCTGGACATGGATGAGCTCGACGAGGCATTCGCTCCATTTGCCCCTCAGGATTTCAGGGACCGGGCCGGGCGCTCCCGGACATGGACGCGAACGGTGCTGACCCGCACGCAGGAAGACCTCATCCGCGCCCTGCATCCCTTTGATCGCAGACGCATGGCTTTCATGCGTTCGGGCGAGATCAACCTGAGCCGCATCGACGAAGTCAGCCCCAAGCTGTTTTTGAGCCTCTTGGACAAGAGCCGGGACGAAATCGAGCAGCTCTTCCTGCGTCTTGAGCGCTCCCTGCCCATGGAGGAGGTGCGCGGCTACGTGCATGCGGTGTTCAATCTGCAACGCCATTTCACTTCCCCGGCGGCCCGGACCATGCCCGAAGCCCTGGACCCGGCCGGTCTTGACGAGGCCTTCATGCATGAATTCTGCGCCCTGTGGGACGATGCGGGCTTTGCCTTCGGCCACACCGATGCGCGGACGTATCTGCGGCGTTATGCGTGTCTGCATTTTGATTTCGATTTTGCCGCGTCGGCTGGTTTCGAGCGCATCTTTCACGATTTCATGAACGATTTTCGCCGTCCCCGTCCACGTCCGAGAACCGTCGCTCCGGAACGGGTGCGCGAACTCTTCGGCATGGGCATGGCCGAGATCAGAAGCATGACCAGGCGCGAGTTCGCGCGCATCTTCCGCAAGAAGGCCATGACCATGCATCCGGACAAGGGCGGGGATCATGACGCCTTTGTGGAACTGCTCGAAACCTACAAGCGCATCGTGTCCTCAAAGCCCGAATAGGGTCCTTCGATCATCCCTGCCTCATTGGGTTTGAACCCTCTTGAACCACTGGATTTTTTCCTTCCTTCGCGCCCTTGGCGGGCCTCTTTGAAATATTTTTGAAAATTTCAAAAAATTTGCGCCGTCCGGGGCATAAGTCTGATGACAAGAAAATGGGAAAGGCATATGAGCCGTCGCATCAGGGAACATGCGTTTTTTTCGCTGTCCAAAGCGGGTGCGCATGGATGATTGTCACTGATTTTATGTTTTTATTTCAATATATTGTTAAGGATTGGCGCGTTTTCATTTTTTGAATAATTTAACGTGCACAGAGGAAACCATGGACGTTGTCGAATTAGTCGCGGCAGAGCCTTCCGAAATCGACCAGGAGCTGGCCGAACCCCCCTCTTTATCTTCCCTTCCCGAAGACCTGGAGCTTGGCCTCTGGGCGCATCGCAAGAAATTCATGAGCACGCATTTTCCCGGTGCCGTGCAGAAGGACTGGGACAGCTGGCGCTGGCAGTTGAAGAACCGTGTCACCTCCGTGGAGGCCATGGCTCGGATTCTTGGCGTGCCCGCCCCGGTCTTCGAAAAGACCAGGCGGCGACTGCCCGCGGCCGCCACGCCCTATTACCTGTGGGTTGCCTCCCGCAGCGAGTCCGTGCGGCGCTGCATCCTGCCCGATGTGCGCGAAACGCTGAGTCTGCCTTTCGAGACTCCGGACCCGCTCGGCGAAGAAGGGCACAGCCCGGTTCCCGGCATTGTCCATCGCTACCCGGACAGGGTGCTGTTTCTGGTCACGGAGTTCTGCTCGACCTATTGCCGCTATTGCACGCGCTCACGGCTGGTGGGCAAGGTCGGACACCGCTCGGACATGCGCAGCTGGCAGGCCGCCCTCGACTATATCCGCGAACATGACGAAGTGCGCGACGTGCTGCTCTCCGGGGGCGACCCTCTGACCTTGCCGGACATGAAGATCGAGTGGCTGTTGTCCCAACTGCGCGCCATTCCACATGTGGAGATCATCCGCATCGGCTCCAAGGTCCCGGCCGTGCTTCCCCAGCGCATCACGCCCAAGCTGGTGCGCATGCTGCGTCGCTATCATCCGCTGTTCATCAGCCTGCACTTCACGCATCCCGACGAGATGACGCCGGACACGGCCTTGGCCTGCAACCGGCTGGCCGACGGCGGCATCCCCCTCGGGAGCCAGACAGTGCTTCTGTCCGGAGTCAACGACGACGCGCCGACCATGAAGCGGCTCATGCACGGGCTGATCCGCAACCGCGTCCGGCCCTACTACCTGTACCAGTGCGACCCGATTCCCGGATCGAGTCATTTCCGGACTCCGGTGGAGACGGGGCTGACCATCATCCGGAATCTGCGCGGGCACACTTCGGGCTACTGCATCCCGACCTATGTCATCGACGCTCCCGGCGGCGGTGGCAAGGTGCCGCTGCAACCGGATTATTTCCAGGGTCGGGACGAGCAGGGCATCGTGCTGCGCAACTATGAAAACCGTGTTTTCCATTACCCTGACCAGCTTTGCCCGCAGGAGGGATCATGCTCGTTGGCATGACCTACGATCTGCAGCAGGACTATCTGGCTGCCGGATACGACAGGGACGAGGTGGCGGAGCTGGACAGTCCCGTCACCGTCGAAGCCGTCAAAGCGGCGCTTTTGTCCCAGGGGCACGACGTGGAGCTGATCGGCGGGGCCGGACCGCTGGTGCGCGCCCTGGCTGACGGGCGGCGCTGGGACCTGGTCTTCAATTTCGCCGAAGGAATGCTTGGATTGGCCCGCGAGGCCCAGGTTCCGGCCCTGCTGGATGCGTGGGACATTCCCTACACCTTCTCCGGGCCCGAAGTGCTGGCCCTGTCCCTGCACAAGGGCTGGACCAACGCGGTGCTGCGGGCGCACGACGTGCCCACGGCCGATTTCAGGATCGTGAACAGCATGGACGAGGTGGAAAAAATCGATCTGCCTTTTCCGCTCTTTGTCAAACCAGTGGCCGAAGGGTCCAGCAAGGGTGTGAGCGACAAGTCCCTGGTCAGGGACCGGCAGGCATTGCGCGGGATCTGCGAGCATGTCCTGCGCACGTATCGTCAGCCCGCCCTGGTCGAGACGTTTCTTCCGGGCCGGGAATTCACGGTGGGCATTTTGGGCAGCGGCCGGGAGTGCAGGGTGCTTGGGGTCATGGAGGTGCTCGCCACCGCCCGGGGCGACGCGTGCGCCTACACCTACGCCAACAAGCAGGAATGGCGCGAGCGGGCGCTCTACGAACTGGCCACCGACGGCCCGGCTGAGCAGGCCGCCGAGGTGGCCCGCGCGGCATGGCAGGCCCTTGGATGCCTGGACGCCGGGCGTGTCGATGTGCGTCTGGACGAGCGGGGCGAGGCCCGGTTCATCGAGGTCAATCCGTTGGCGGGCCTCAATCCGGAGAGCTCAGATCTGCCCATTCTCTGCGGCAAGATCGGTCTGGAGTATGCCGAACTCATCAGGGGCATCATGGATTCAGCCATGCGCAGAGCCGAAAACAGGGCTCCAAGGACACGCACGTGAGCCCTTTGCATGTGGCCGTGGTACGCGAGAGCGTCCCTGACGCCGCTTCCCCCGACGCCCTCGACACGGTGCTGCAGGCCCGCAGCGTGCGCGAGAGCCTGGCCCGTTGCGGCTGGCGGACCTCGGAGCATGTCCTTGGTTCCGATCCCTCGGCGCTTGAGGCCGCCCTGGCGCACCGCAGGCCCGATGTGGTCTTCAATCTGGTCGAGTCCTGTCATGGGGTGTCCAGCCTCGCCTGCCTGGCGCCGGCCCTTTTTCGCAAGGCCGGGCTTGTCTATACCGGGGCGGACGAGGGCAGCATGAGTCTGGCCGGGGACAAGGCCCTGGCGAGGCGGCTCATGCATGCGGCCGGGCTGCCCGTGCCTTGCGGTGCGACGCTTGGGGAATTGCAGCGGGGCGTTTTCCCCGGGCCTGGCAGATACATCGTCAAGGCGCGTTTCGAGGATGCCTCCCTAGGCCTTGGCCCGGACTGCGTCGTTAAGGTGCGTGCGCGCGAAGAGCTGCTGGCGGTCATGAAGGAACTGGCGCCGCGCATGGGCGGGGATTGCGTGGCCGAAGGCTATGTAAGCGGCCGGGAGTTCAATCTGGCTCTGCTGGCGGAGTCGGGCGGGAAGGTCCGCGCGCTGCCCCTGGCGGAGATGGTCTTCGATGCGGCGACACCCGGTCCGGCCATCCTGCACTATGCGGCCAAATGGGAACAGGACAGCGCGGATTACGCCGCCTCCACGCGCAGCTTCGATCTTGCCGGGGATGAAGCCCTGGCCCGGGAGATGACGCGGATCGGCGTTTCCTGCTGGGAACTTTTCAATCTGGCCGGGTACGCACGCATCGACTTTCGTGTCGGCGACGGCGGCCTGGTCAACATCATCGACGTCAATCCGAATCCGTGCATTTCCCCGGACGCGGGCTTTGTGGCTGCGGCCAGGCAGGCCGGACTGGACCATGCCGCACTGGTCCGGGACATCGTTTTCGATGCCCTGGAGAGGGCGGGGCAGAGGGAGAAGACCGGCCGTGCATGAGATTTTCTTTCGCGATCAGGTACGCGCCGAAGACAGACACGCCGTGCGCGAAATCGTGACCTCCACGGCCTTTTTTTCAGCTTCCGAGGTGGATGTGGCCGAGGAACTGGTGACCGAGCGTCTGGCCAAGGGAGAAGAGAGCGGATATTTTTTTGTTTTCGCCGAAACACTGGAGCGTGGGCCCCTGGGCTATGCGTGCTATGGCCCGACGCCGTGCACCGAAAGCACCCATGATCTGTACTGGATCGCGGTGCATGAAGAGATGCGCGGTCAGGGGCTGGGCAGGAAACTGCTGGCGGAAGTGGAGGCGCGGTTGCGCAGGGGCAAGGGAGGCAAGCTCATCGCCGAGACGTCGTCCCGGGAACAGTACGCGCCGACGCAAAGGTTTTATCTGTCCTGCGGTTTCAGCCTGGAGGCCCGCATTCGCGATTACTATTCCCCGGGCGAGGATATCCTCTATTTTACAAAGAATATCGGGCCCCTGGAGCGGGATTGAACTAGGCCACGGACTGGTTGTCGCCACTTAGCATGGCCAGGACCATTTCCTTTTCCACGTTCATGCGGTTTTTCACGCTGGCCTGCACGCTGGCCGTGGAGGAGCCGAATTGTGATTTGCGGCTGTCGTAAACCTTGTCGATGAGTTTTTGCGCGAACTGGTGTTCAGGTTGTTCCGTGCCGATGGCTTTGATGGCCCGTCCGAAGATCCTGGCCGCTCCGCCGGCTCCATGCTGAACCGCCGTGCTCCAAAGCGCTTCGCGGGCCGCGGATGGCATGGTGTCCATGTCCACGCCGGTTCGTGCCAAAATCTTGTCGCGGGCGGGGGCGTAATGGGTGGCCTCGATGAAATCCCGTTGCAGCGCCCCGAATTTGTCAGGGTCTTCGGCCGCGATTTCACGCCAGACATCCGGCATGCGTCCCCGGGTCGAGCCCGTGTCCGGGGGGCCGGCGGCCTTGAGTTTCGAGGCCCAGCCTGGCTCCTTGTCACGCAGGAATGCGATGAAGTCTTTCATGGTGCCGGGCTTGGACGCGATCTGATAGGTTCCGTAGGATGTGCCGCCGTTTCTGTCATGGCCAATGGCGTTCACGCCCGATGTTCCGGACTCGAAGGTCGCGGACAGGGAGCCTGTCGGGCTCTGCCTGCGGGAACTTCGCGCCTGGCCTGTCCCCGCGTCCGAGGAAGACTGCTGCTTCATGATGGCGGCCAGTCCGTGCAGGGCATCCCGCATGAGGGAATTTTCCATGGATGAGCCGCCAAGGTTCGCGCTCAATTCATTTATGTCTTTGGTTCCCAGGGCCTGACGCATGTGGCTTTGAAACCCGTCCTCCAGCGCCGCCTTGTGGCTCCTGCGCTCGGGCTTGGTTCCCATGAGGGTCATCAGTTGGATGGGATCAAGAAGGCTCATGTAACGTCTCCATGTCAAAATCGTGTCGCTGGCGGTGCTTCAGGGCAATCTTAGCAGATTTTGGGCCAGACCCGGGCAGGTCAGGCATGGCGCGGGCGGAGCGTTTTTTCGGCGGGATGCCGGGAATTTTTTTCTGGTTTGTCGGATGTGGTTGGTCTGATTGTGATCGCGGCGGCTTGGCTGCCGTCAACCTTTTTCCTTGAGTGGAACGCATGCATCTGAGATCTTTTGAGTATTTTCGAGCGGTTGCGATTGTTCTGATTGTAATCGGCCATTGCTACGGCATCACCGGATGGGTGATCGACAGTTTTGGCGAGCGGGTGCTGGCCAATCTGATTTCAGGCGGGACATCCCTTTTCGTTTTCATTTCAGGATTTCTTTTTCATCATGTTTTCTATCCCAAATTTGTTTATCGCAAATTTTTGGAAAAGAAATTCAAGAATGTGTACGTACCGTATCTCATTTTGTCCGTTCTGCCCGTTATCTGGGCATTGGTCATAAAAGCGCCATTTCCGGAGTTTTATTTTGGTCCTGAAGCTACTTTCTACGATCAGATAGTCCGTCCGACACTTCTGTACTACTGGTATGGAGGCGTCATGGTTTATTGGTATATTCCGTTCATAATGGCCATGTTTATAATATCTCCTTTGTTTATTTGGTTTATAAGAATAGATCTACGTAAAAAGATATACATAATATCAATTCTTTCTTTGATATCGATTTTCATGCATAGGCCTGTGAATAATTGGTCCATAGTTCAGTCTGTGATATATTTTTCTCCAGTCTACATGTTTGGTATTTTATGTTCAATGGAAAGAGATTTCATATATGATAAATTTAAGGGCAAGGACTTTCACCTGCTGGGATGTGTGATTTTTCTGGCATTGGTGCAGGCAGCTTTTTTCGAAGCATCCGGAAACTTGCAGAAAAATCCATTTGAATTCAACTGGATAGACATAGCGTTTATACAGAAGCAGATTCTGTGCGTTTATTTCATGGTTTTTCTGCACAAATACGAACATATCGATAGCACGCTGCTGAAAACACTGGCTGGCTCAAGTTTTGCCATTTATTTTCTGCATGGCTGGATCATCTATCTCATTTCAACGGTTCAGTCATATTACAGGCCCTATTACGGGCTGCATCTTTTGCCCATCCTGTCGCCGCTTGTCATCTGGGCCTCCTATGCTGTGGCCAAGCGGGTCAAAAGAGCCTTTCCCAACAAAAGCCGCATGCTCATCGGTTGGTAAGAGATCAGCTGTTTGGCTATCCTTTCATGACGCCGGGGCAGTGTTCCGACACTGGCCCGGGCGCGTGGAAGGAGGCATTCGGCTTTGCTTGATTCCTTCCCTTTTCTTCGTCAGCGCGTTATGAGGCATACAAGAAGTCCAGGAATGCACCCGTGTTCCAGGGCTTGGGAGCCTTCTCATGCGTCTTGCTTTTTTCCAATCCTTGCGGGCCATGCTTTTCGGCCTGGTACTGCTGTCGGTGCTGCCGGCACTGGGAATCATTTTGCTCAATGGACTCCAGAGCCGCGACAATGCATTTCGCCACGCCGAGGGAGAGTTGGTCCGGATAGTCACGGCCATGGCCGGGGTGCAGCAAAGGACCTCCGAGGTGACCCGGCAGACTCTTTCGACCTTGTCGGTCATGGATCGGGTTCAAAACCGGGATGTCGATGGCTGCATGGCGATCTTCAAACGAATTCTGCTCAACAACCCCCTTTATACCAACATCGCCCTGACTGATCCAAAAGGGGAGGTACTGGCTTCGGCCGTGCCCATGTCCTTCGGCAGTCTTGCGGACCGCAAGCATTTTAGGGACGCCATGCGCACCAGGGATTTTTCTCCGGGAGAATTTATCGTTTCCAGGGGGACCTCGATTCCGTCCTTTCCATTCGCCTATCCCCTCCTGGATGAGCAGGGGCAGGTTAAAGGGGTTCTTACCGTGGCTCTCGATCTGACCAGGCTTCATTCATTTTTTGTCGGGCAGCATCTGCCGGACGATTCCTTTCTGGGCATCGCCGATCATGAGGGCAGACGCATTTACAGGTCCGTCGTTGATGAATCTTTTCCCCTGGGAGCATTCGTCAGTCCTGGAACCTGGGCAAAATCAAAGCAGGGCGGGGACAGCGGGGTTTTTGTCAGCATGGGTTCCGACGGCCTCAGCCGCATGAACGCGTTTTGCAAGATCAGACACGCGCACGGGGCGGAACCGTACATGACCCTCTTTGTCGGAGTGCCCGAGGCTTCCATTGGCGCCGACGCCCATAAAGCAATGGCCACGGGCCTCCTTCTGTCTGCCTGCGCGGCCCTGCTGGCCCTGGTCATGGCCTGGGTTGCGGAGAGGACCTTTGTCATGCCCAGAATCAACGCGCTGGTCATGGCCGCCGAGCGTTTCCGGACCGGCGACTACACCAGGCCCACCGGGGTGGACCATGACGCCGGAGAACTGGGGCTTGTGGCCGAAGCCCTCGACCGCATGGCGCTGGAGCGACGGATAGCGCAGGAGGATCTGCACAAGGCCAAGGAAGCTGCCGAGGACGCATCCCGCAGCAAATCCGAATTTCTGGCCAACATGAGCCATGAAATACGAACGCCCCTCAATGGCGTACTGAGCATGTTGCAACTGCTTCAGACCACGGAACCCGATGTCGAGCAGCAGGAATATCTCGAAGCGGCCATTCGCTCCACGAATCGGCTCTCCCGTCTGCTTTCCGACATTCTCGATCTGTCCCGCATCGAATCCAACAAGCTGGTCATCCAGGAGGAAAGTTTCGCCTTTGCCGATGTGCGGCAGAGCATCATCGATATTTTCGGTGTTCCGGCCCACGAGAAGGGGGTGCGGCTGGAAGTGCGTGCAGACCCTTGCATCCCTGCCCATCTGTTTGGCGATGAGGTCAGACTGAGGCAGATTCTCTTCAATCTGGTGGGCAACGCCGTCAAGTTCACACCGAAGGGGCGGATCGATGTACGTTTTGTCCTTGTCTCGGCGGCGGGGGAATCTCCCTGCCGGATCCGCTGCACGGTCCAGGACAGCGGAGTGGGCATCCCAAGCGAACGTCTCAATGATATTTTCGAGCCGTTCATTCAGGTCGACGGCTCCTGTGTGCGCACGCATCAGGGCGCGGGCCTGGGGCTGGCCATCGTGCGTCGTCTGGTGGATCTCATGCATGGGCAGATACAGATCGAAAGCGTGCAGGGCGAGGGCACCTCGGTCGCCGTGACCCTTCCTTTTGCCGTTGGGTCGAGCGATCTTGCGCGGACGCAATACGAGGGGGTGGAGGAAGACCTTGGCGGGCGACGCTTTCTGCTGGTGGAGGACGACGGGGTGAACCGCATGGCCATGGAGCGGATTCTGGCAAAGTTCGGCTGCGAGGTCATAAGCGCCACCAATGGCCGTGAAGCCATCAAAATACTTGAGCGCGAGCACGTCGATCTGGTTTTCATGGACGTGCAGATGCCGGTCATGGACGGGATGGAGGCCACGGGGATCATTCGGGAAGAGCTTGGCAAGGACGTCCCCATAGTGGCCATGACCGCCTACGCCATGGCCGGAGACCGGGAGCGCTTCCTGCAAGCCGGGATGGATGCCTACATCGCCAAGCCCGTGGACATGGCACATTTGAAAGAGACCATCATCTCGATTCTCTCCAGAAGATGATATTTCACGGGGCCGATGCGAAAGTTTTTTCTGCCGGGACCGGAGTGTGCGTTCAGGCTCTTGCGGCGCCGGCCGGACATGGAATGGGCTGAAAATTTTTTTGCCATTGTCTTGTCTTCACGGTGTCATGCACTTGTCGAAATTGATTGAGATTGATACATGTTTATTTGGCTTTTCTTACACACTTATAAGGAGAATTACGCATGAAACGGATTGTTTTGATGATCGTTTTTCTAATGGTCGGTTCATCCCTGGCCATGGCCGATACCCTCCAGTTGTTGACCTGGAAAGGGTACGCCCCCAAGGAGCTGGTGGACAAGTTCGAGGCCGAGACGGGAGTGAAGGTCGAGGTGACCTATTCCAACAACGAGGAAATGATCGCCAAGCTGCGGGCCACGCGCGGGGCGGGCTTTGATCTGGCCCAGCCCAGTCAGGACCGCATCTCCTCGGTGCAGGAAGAGTTTGGCATCTATCAGCCCATCGATTACTCCAGAATCGAGGCTGATCTGTTCATTCCCTCCATGCTCGAAGCCGTGAAGAAGAACACACTGGTCGGCGGCCAGTCGCACGCGGTTCCCTTCTGCTGGGGCACCTCCGGTCTGGTGGTCAACACCGCGAAGGCCAAGGACGCGACCTCCTGGAAAGCCCTCATCGACCCGCAGTACAAGGGCCGCATCAGCTACCGCCTGAAACGTCCGGTCCTCATCGGTCTGGGTTTTGCGCTGGGTTACGACCCCTTTGCCCTCTACGGTGACGAAAAGGCCTACGCCGAGATGCTCTCCAAGATCGAGGCCGAACTGATCAAGGCCAAGCCCCTGGTCAAGAACTACTGGGCCAACGGCGACCAGTTGCTTGAATCCGTGCGTTCCGGCGAAGTGACCGTGGCCGAGGCATGGGACAACGGCGGATGGAAGCTGCACGAAGACAACAAGGACATCGACTTCGTGGCTCCGGCCGAGGGCGCCCTGGGCTGGATCGACACCTTCACCATTCCGGCCAAGGCCAAGAACGTCGACGCGGCCTACAAGTGGATCATCTTTATGCTGAAGCCCGAAAACAGCGGCTATTTCACTTCCGCCGAGAAGACCCCCACGGCCTCCAAGGGCGCCGGTCCGTTCATCGATCCGGCTTTCCAGGCCAATTTCGATCGTTCCTTCCCGCAGGCGACCATCGACAACATCAAATGGTATCCGCCCGTTCCCGCCAACCTTGAGGCCATGGAAGGCAAGGTGCTGGACAAGGTCAAGGCCTCCAACTAAGCACGAAAGGTCCGAAGCCTGCCGGCTTCGGACCTCATTTTTTTTCTTTTTTTCCACAACGGAAGGCGCATGCAATTCGATTTGGTCATTACCGGTCTGGTCAAGAGGTTCGGGACGTTTTCGGCTGTTGACGATGTCTCCTTTTCCGTGCCCAAGGGCTCCTTTTTCTCCATCCTCGGTCCTTCCGGGTGCGGCAAGACCACGCTTCTGCGCATGATCGCCGGATTCGAGGAGTGCACCAGCGGGAGTATCGAGATCAGCGGACAGGACATGCGCGGGGTGACGCCCAACAACAGGCCCGTCAATCTGGTCTTTCAACATCTGGCCCTTTTTCCGATGATGGACGTGGCCGAGAACATCGCCTTCGGCCTGAAGCGGCGCAATGTGCCTGCCGCCGAGATCCGCCGTCGCACGGATGAAATCCTGGAACGGGTGGACCTGCCCGGATTCGGCGCCAAGCGCATCCAGCAGCTCTCCGGCGGTCAGAAGCAGCGCGTGGCCATCGCCCGATGCCTGGTGCTCGACCCCAAGGTCCTGTTGCTGGACGAGCCGCTGGGCGCCCTTGACCTGAAGCTCAGGGAACAGATGAAGGTCGAGCTCAAGAAGCTCCAGGCCAAGATCGGCACGACCTTTGTCTACATCACCCACGACCAGTCCGAAGCCCTGGTCATGTCCGACACCGTGGCGGTCATGAACAGGGGACGCTTTGAGCAGGTCGGCTCCCCGCAGGAGCTCTACGGCGATCCGCATACCCCTTTCGTGGCGGGATTCGTGGGCGACAACAACCGCTGGGCCGGAAGCGTGGAGGACATGGACGACCACACGGTGCTCATCCGCACGGATGAGAACCTGGTTTTTCGCGCCCGCAAGAAGGCCGATGCGCGCAAGGGCCCGGCCACCCTTTTTCTGCGACCCGAGGCCATGGTCATCGAGCCGCCCGACCCGGCCGGGCTCAACACCTTCGGCGTCACGGTCAAGGCCATCCTCTTTGACGGGGCCAACAGCCGCCTGCTGACCGCCACCGCGAGCGGTCACGAATTGCTCGTGGCCCTGCCCCAGAACCGCGCCTTCGATCACATCCGTCCCGGCGAGGACATCACCCTGGGCTGGCATCCCGAGTCCGGCATCGCATTCGCGCGGGAGGAGACGCCATGAAGCGCTCCGGCCTGTTCTGGATCTTTTTGGCCCCGGTGCTGATGTGGCTTGTTCTGCTCATCGTGCTGCCGCATCTGGATCTGCTCATCCTGAGCTTTCGGGTCGGCAAGAGCTGGAGCCTCGAAAATTACGGCAATTTCTTTCTGGAGCCCATCTACTGGCTGACTTTCGTGCGCACGGCGGCCTATTCCGTCATCACCACTTTTCTGACCCTGATCGTGTCCCTGCCCGTGGCCTTCTACATCACCAAACTCTCCCGGCCGGGTGTGCGCGGTTTTCTGATGGTCCTTCTGCTGCTGCCGTTCTGGGTCAGCGAACTGGTGCGGGTTTACGGCTGGATGATCCTGCTGCGCGAATCAGGGGTCATCAATTATTTTCTGCTGCAGCTTGGCCTTGTTTCGCGGCCCATCGAGATGCTCTACAATGACGCGACCATGATCATGGGCCTTGTGTACACGTCCATGCTCTTCATGGTCGTGCCGCTGGTCTCGGTCATGGAGAGCCTGGACGACAGCCTGGTCGAGGCCGCCTACGACCTGGGCGCGAGCAAGTCCTGCATCTGGCGCACGATCATCATTCCGCACTGCAAGCCGGGCATCACCTCCGGCTCCATCGTGGTCTTCATGCTGGTGCTCGGCAACTACCTGACCCCCAACCTCATGGGCGGCAAGAACTCGCTGTGGTTCACGGAGCAGATCTACAACCAGTTCATCGCCAGCTTCAACTGGAACCAGGGCGCTGCCTTTGGCTTTTTGCTGCTGGTGTTGAGTTCGGGCATCATCTGGGTGGGCCTCAGGCTCTCGGGCCAGCGCCTGGGCGAGGTGGCCTCATGATCCGCTCGCTGCCCAGATCCCGGGCCTACGACCGCGCCTTCGTGGTCTTCATACTGCTCTATTTCTTTTTTCTGTTCGCGCCGCTCCTGGTGACCTGCGTGCTGGCCTTCAACAATTCCGATTTTCCGTCCCTGCCCTGGCGCGGATTTACTCTGGACTGGTTCTTTTCGGCCGGGCCGAAACGGGTCGGCATCTTCGAGGACGCAGACAACCTGCGCGCCATCTGGGTCAGTTTCCAGACCGCGCTGTGGGTCTCGGTTTCATGCGTGGTGGTGGGGGTGTGCGCCGCGTTTCTGTTCGAGCAGGAGAATTTCAGGGGCAAGAATTTTCTGTATTTCCTGATGCTCGCCCCGCTGGTCATTCCGGGCGTGATCCTTGGCATCTCCATTTTGCTGGGGGCGACAACGGCGGGAATCTATTTCGAGGATCACTGGAACCTGGATTTCGATCTTTTCAGGCCCAGCTTCTGGCTGGTCGTGGTGGGGCAGTTTTCCTTCATCACCACCTTCGTCACGCTGGTGGTTTCGGCCAAGCTGCGCAAGTTCGACCACTCCCTGGAAGAGGCGGCCCTGAACCTCGGCGCGACACGTTTTCAGGTCATCTGGCACATCACCCTGCGCTATCTGCGTTCGTCGATCATCGGCTCCGGGGCCGTGGCCTTCCTGATGAGCTTCGAGAATTTCAACACCACCCTTTTTCTGGTCGGCTCGCAGCCCACCCTGCCCATCAATCTGTATCTGCAGGTCCGCGACGGTTCGACGCCGGTCATAAACGCCGTCTCGCTTTTGCTCATCATCGGCACGTCCGTGCTGGCCCTGACCAATCTGTACATCGATCGCAAGGAAGACCTGAAGTGAAAACCCGTCCCGCCCACCCCGCGAAGGCGGGACGGGCGGCGTCTCAGGCAAGATCCCGAACCGTGGCTTGCGACTTAACGTTTGCGCCCTCGGCGCCGATCCAGCGCCGAACTTCCCGGAACACCTCGCGAGAGTGAAGCATGGCCACATGGCTCACCGGCCGTGTGGTCATCTCTTCCCATCCCGGAGCCTTGCAGCGCAGGGCCGCGTTGGGCAGCACCATGTTGTCCGCGGGGGAATGCAGGGCCAGGCGGCGCACGTGGGAGGGCAGCGGCAAGCGCGTGACCGCGCGCACGGTTTCGCCTTCGTAGCGAAGATATCTGCCCAGCGAGGACAGCGCAAAGGGCGAGAGCTTGCTTCCGGCGAAGGGCGTGCCCATGGTCACGAGGCTCTTTACGCGGCTTGAGTCCTCAAGCCCCGCCAGCGCCGACCACAGGAGCAGCCCGCCCATGCTGTGCCCGACCAGATGCACCTCCCGGTCCGGATGCGCGGCCAGCAGGGATTCGAGATCTTTGCGCAGACCGGCGACGGTCTCGTCCCATCCTGAGTTCCAGCTCGCATAGGAGAAGCAGACCGTGGCGAAACCGTGGCCCTGCATCCAGCGTCGAAAGAGAATCCAGGCGCTCTGGTTGTGGAAGAGCCCGTGCACGAGCACCACCAGTTCCCCTCCGCCGCTCGGCTCCTTCCAGAGACGCGGCCACAGACCCAGGGGGTGCAGCAGCAGGATCGCCATTTCGCTGACGATGCTGCGCAGGGCGGTTTTCCCGGCCAGGCTCAGGAAGGGTCCCAGCGGCTTGCCCGCCTGGTTGCTCTCCTCGTAACAGTACAGCGTGTAGGTCAGGAGGGCGAGAATGAGTGTCGTTGCGAGAAAGACGGTCAGCAGAAATGTGATCATGGGTGTACCCTTGCCCGGAATTTCGGATCGTTGTCGAGGTGGCGGACGAGTTTGCGATGACCGGCCGGAAAGGCCAGTTGCATGATTTCGGACCAGTTGGCCCAGCGATGTTCCTGGGCGGCCTGGAGGTTCAGCTCCTCCGGGCTTGAGAGCAGGGTCACGATAAAGGCGTGCAGGGTCACGCGAAAGCGCGTGAAGGAATGTTTGAAGGAGGCGATGGGCTCGGGATGGTTCACGATCAACCGCGTCTCTTCCATGTATTCGCGGATCACGGCCTCCCGCGGCGTCTCTCCCGCTTCCACGACTCCGCCCGGAAACTCCCAGAGGTTGCCCCAGACGTCATCGGCCAGCCTTTTTTGCGTCAGGATGCGGCCGTCGTGGATCAGTATCCCCGTGGCCATGGTCAGATAGATGGGGGAGGGGGCTTTGGCCACGACAGGCCGTTCCTCCTGCACTCCGGCTTCCCTGGCCCGGCACCAGTGCGCCAGGGTGCAGCGCGGGCAGGATGGATTTCTGGGCGTGCAGACGAGGCTGCCGAATTCCATCAGCGCCTGGTTGAAGTCCCGCGCATGTCCTTTTGGCAGGAGGCGCTGCCCGTATTCGCTGATCTCTTTCTGGGCCTGACGGGATTTTACTGGTTGCTCGATGTTGTACAGACGGCTAACGAGCCGTTCGACGTTGGCGTCCACGACGCAGACATCCTGCCCGAAGGCGATGCTGGCGATGGCCCGGGCAGTGTAGGGGCCGATCCCGGGCAGGGCCAGCAGCGCTTCCATCGAGGGCGGCAGGGTTCCGCCGTGGCGCTCCATGACCATTTGCGCCGCCTTGTGCAGATTGCGGGCGCGCGAATAGTAGCCAAGGCCCTCCCAGAGTTTCAGGACCTCGTCTTGCGGAGCCTGCGCCAGACTGCTCACGTCCGGGAAGCGTGCGATCCAGCGTCTGAAGTATTCGACGCCGCGCTCCATCTGGGTCTGCTGGAGCATGATCTCCGAGATCCAGACGTGATAGGGACTGTAGGTCTCACGCCATGGCAGGTCTCGCTTGTGGCGGGAAAACCAGTCCAGCAGGGCGTCTGCGATGAGCGTTTCGGAAGCTGCGCCGTTTGGTGGCAGTGAAGGCATTGACGGGTTTCCGTGGTTCGGGGTTGACGGGATGGATTTACCTTGCGCGGGAAATGTGAAATCTGTGTTCTGCTTTGGTCAGCGCTCGGCGCGCTGTCAAGGGTGGTCCGAAATTGTCGCTCAGGGAGATTTGATGTCTGTTGCTTGTGTCCAGCTTGCGGCCGTGATCGCGGTCCGTGTCCATGACCATTGCTTGGGCGGGTCCGGAGCATGATATCCGTCGCGTTGCCGTGCTACAATTCCGGGGACGGCCTTGCGGCCTGCCTGGACAGCCTGCTGGCCCAGACCTTGGAGGATTTCGAGGTCGTGGCCGTCAACGACGGGTCCCTTGACGACACCCTCGCCCTGCTCCGGAGCTATGCGGCCCGGGATTCCAGAATCCGCGTTTTCGACCGCCCGCACGGGGGCGTGGTGCAGGCCATGAATTTTGCCGTGGAACAGTGCCGGGGCGAGTACGTGGCCCGCATGGACAGCGACGATGTCTGCCTGCCGTGGCGTCTTGAGCTGCAAAAGGCCCATCTTGACCGCCACCCCCACCTGGGCCTGGTCGGCGGGCGGGTCCGCTTCGGCGGCGATCCCGAGACCGGCCGGGGCTACAAGGCCTACGTGGACTGGACCAACACCCTGGTGACGGAGGAGGAGATCTCCCTGTCACGTTTCGTGGAATCGCCTTATGCCAATCCAAGCATAATGTTCCGCAAAGAGCTTGTCAGCCGGTGCGGCCCGTTTTATGACGGCCCGTTTCCCGAAGATTACGAATTTCTGCTGCGCCTGATGGCCGCCGGCGTGCGCATGGACAAGGTTCCCCAGGAGGTGCTGATCTGGAATGATCCGCCTTCCCGGCTCACGCGCACGGACCCCCGCTACGATCCCGATGCATTCTACCGCACCAAGGCCGAATATCTGGCCCGGTGGCTTGCCTTGAGGGGGATAGGTCGGGTGTCGATCATCGGCGGCGGGCGCATCACCCGGCGTCGGGCCCTGATGCTTGAGGAACACGGCATTGTCATCGATTGCTGGCTGGAGGTCGATCAAAACAAGATCGGCGGACGGGCCGGCGGTCGTCCGGTCTGTTCATGGCACGAAGTGGGCGCTCCGCGGGGGGAATTTCTCCTGTCCTATGTGGGGAACAGGGGAGCCGGGGCGCGCATCGCCTCGGAACTGGAAGAGCGGGGCTGGATTGCCGGGATACATTTTCTGCTGGCCGCCTGAAGGGCCGGCATCACACTTTTACACGTTGAGGTGCTTATTATGGATCTGATCAAATTTGCCGAAGAAATGGAGACTGTGCTCAAAGCGGCCGCGACCGAAAGCGAGCTGGTTTCTCCGGCCTCGGAAGACGGCGCCATCTGGGGTTTTGAACTTGGCGAGGACGCCAGCGGCTTTCTGTCCCTGGAATCCAACCAGGGCACCCTCGATGTGCCCACGGTGACCGTGTCCCTGTCCCTGGGTTCCATCGAAGAGGTGAGCAAGGAAGACCTGATGGATCTCTTGATCATCAACGGCGACCTGCTCGGTGCTTCCCTGACCATCACCCCGCCGCTTGGCGAAGAGCAGGAGGAGTTCCTCATGCTGCAGACCAAGTTCGTGGCCTCGGACTTCTCCGAAGACATGTTCAACAAGTCCGTCACTTCCCTCATGACCCAGATGTCCATCTTCTTCGAAGCGGAATAATGTCCAAGATTACCGTTCAAGCTGTTTCCAAGGCGTATTCCGGAGTGGATCTCTTCATGGGTCTGTCCATGGAGGTCCATTCCGGGACCCGTCTTGCCCTGGTTGGCCCCAACGGGTGCGGCAAGTCCACGCTGCTCAGGATCATGGCCGGTGAAACCGCGCCCGATTCCGGCAAGGTGACAGTGCCCAAGGGGTCCCAGATAGGATTCGTGCGTCAGGAACTGGGTGCGGTCGATCTGGCCAAGCCCCTGCAGGAGTTCGTGCTGGAAGTGCTGCCCTCGTGGGGGGAATTCTGGACGCAGTGGCGCGCCGCCCTGGATCGGGGCGACGAGGCCGCCCTGACCCGGCTGCACGACCGGCAGGAGGAACTTGAGCATCAGTACGGGTACAACCCCGAGCACAGGGCTCATGCCATCCTTTCCGGTCTGGGCTTTGCGCCCTCCGTCTTTTCCCGTCCCGTGGGCGAGCTGAGCGGCGGCTGGCGCGAACGGGCCAAACTGGCCCGGGTGCTGGTGGCCGGGGCGGACATCCTCTTTCTGGACGAGCCGACCAACCACCTCGACCTGGAGGCTGTGGAGTGGCTTGAATCCTATGTGCTGAGCTTCGAGGGCGTTCTCGTCTTCGTGGCTCACGATCGCTATTTTCTGGACCGGGTCGCGAACAAGGTCCTGTTTCTCGGCGGCGAGAAGCCCTTCCTGCGGGACGGCAATTTCACCCAGTTTCTGGAATGGAACGCCGAACGCAACGATCAGATCCGGCGACAGGCGGACAAGCTGCGCACGGAAATAGGCAAGAAGCAGGCCTTCGTGGATCGTTTTCGGGCCAAGGCCACCAAGGCCAAACAGGCCCAGAGCCGGCTCGGCCAGATCGGCAAGCTGCAAAGCGAGCTTCAGACCCTGACCCCCGAGACCCGCGCCCGCACCCTGTCTTTTAGCTGGCCCGAGCCCGAGCGGGGCAACCAGACCGTGTTGTCCGCCGTGGAACTGTCCTTTTCCTTTCCGGATTCGGCCCTGTTTTCGGACCTGTCCTTCAACATCTATCGCGGTCAGAAAATCGGCCTGGTAGGTCCCAACGGCCGAGGCAAATCGACCCTGATCAAGCTCATCACCGGCCAGTTGAAGCCGAGCCAGGGGCGGATCAACATGGGGTCGAGCATCGTCACCGGATACTTCAGCCAGCACCAGACCGACATCGTGCGCCCGACCTTCACGGTCATGTCCGAGATCAAGCGGCTGGCCTCGCCGTCATGCACGGATCTGCAACTCAAGTCCGCCCTTGGCCTGTTCATGCTCGGCGAACGCTACTGGGAAAAGAAGGTCGAGGACCTGAGCGGCGGTGAAAAGAACCGTCTGGTGCTGAGTACCCTTTTCCTGAGCCGGGCCAATTTCCTCATTCTGGACGAACCGACCAACCATCTGGACATGGAGAGCCGCGAGGCCCTCATGGACGCGCTCTCGGCGTATCAGGGCACCATGCTGGTGGTCGCCCATGACAGGTACCTCTTGAGCGAGGTGGTGAGCGAAATCTGGGAGCTGCATGCCGACGGCATCGAGGTGCATCAGTGCGGCTTTGACGAATACCACGCCCGCAAGAAGGCGCGGGAGGCGCAGGAGCAGGAAAAGCCCGACATGACACGCGCGGTGCGCAACGAGCAGAAGCTCAAGAAGCGCGAGCAGGCCGAGATGCGCAACAGGATCTACCAGCAGCTCAAGCCCCTGCGCAAGAAATACGAGAAACTGGAAGCCGAGCTTGAAGCCAATCTGGTCGAGCAGGAAACCCTGGAGACGCGGCTGGCCGACCCTGCAACCTACGAGGACGTGGCCCTGTCCCGGGAACTCGGGCAGCGTTTCGCGGCCTTGCAGGACAGGGCCGAAGAGCTGATGTCGGATCTGGCCTATCTGGAAAAGGAACTCCAGGAGCTTGAGATTCAGAGGGATGCATGAGCGCGGACGCCATTGACGTGGTGGCCGCGATCATCGTGCGCGAAGGCAGGTTCCTGGCCGCCCGGCGCTCGGCATCCATGACCGAGCCGGGATTCTGGGAGTTTCCGGGCGGCAAGGTCGAGGCCGAGGAGACGCTTGGTCAGGCACTTGTGCGGGAACTGGAAGAGGAATTATCCATTGCAATAGATGCTTTTTCCCTCTGGAAAGTAAAGGAAAAAAAGGTTAAGGCAGGTGCAATTCGGCTCTTCTTTCATCTTGTGACGGAATTTTCCGGCGCACCAACGCCGCGTGAAGGTCAGGAACTGGCCTGGATCACTTGTGAAGAAGCCCGGGGTTACTCTTTTTTGCCGGCCGACGAGGAAATTCTGTCCGAACTTTCTGCATGCCTGCAAACGCCTTGACCCCTCACCGGATTCGCGGCAGCGATTGGTTACGTATTTTTCCGACCCAACTTCTGGAGGACGTTCATGCCTGTCTTCATCTATAAGGCTAAAACACGCGGCGGTAGATCAGTCAAAGGGGATTTGGACGCTCCAAGCCTTGAATTTGCCGAAAACATCCTGCGGCGCAAGGGATATGGCAATGTCCGGGTCAAACCAAAACCCAAGGACATCCTGGAAGGCACCTTTCTTGAGGGCGGTGTGTCCGATCGGGACATGGTCGTCTTCAGTCGGCAGTTCGCCACCATGATCAATGCAGGCGTGCCCATCCTGCAGGCCTTGCAGATCATGTGCGAGCAGACCGAAAATCCGAAGCTGCGCCGCAAACTCTACGCGGTCAGAAACGACATCGAGGGCGGCAGCTCCCTGTACGAAGCCCTCAAAAAGCATTCCGACATTTTTGACGTCCTCTACTCCAACATGGTCAACGCCGGCGAGACCGGCGGTATCCTGGACCAGGTCCTGCTGCGTCTGGCCGAATACATCGAAAAAGCCGCCAAGCTCAAAGCCAAGATCAAGGGTGCCATGATTTATCCGGGCGTGGTCGTGACCGTGGCCGTGGCGGTCATCGCGGTCATCCTCATCTTCGTTATCCCGACCTTCGAGCAGATGTTCCGTGAATCCGGCGGCGCGCTTCCCCTGCCGACCCAGATAGTCATCAACATGAGTAATTTCGTCATCAACAATTTCATGTTGCTTGTCGCGGGTATCATCGCCTTTATTGTCGCCTTCAAGTTCTTCTACAAATGGGAGAAGGGGCAGATCCTAGTCGACCGCTGGATCCTTTTCGTGCCCGTCTTCGGGCCCCTGCTGCGCAAGGCCGCCGTGGCCAAGTTCAGCCGGACGCTGGCCACCATGGTCTCAAGCGGCGTGCCGATCCTGAACGCCCTCGACATCGTCTCGCGCACATCGGGCAACAAGACCGTCGAGAAGGGCGTGCTCGAAGCCAAGAAATCCATCGCCGAGGGCCAGAGCCTGGCCGAGCCCCTGGATGACACGGGCGTCTTTCCCCCCATGGTCATCCACATGATAGCCATCGGCGAGACCACGGGCGCCCTTGACTCCATGCTCTCGAAAATCGCGGATTTCTACGATGACGAGGTCGATGTGGCCGTGGACGCCCTGACTTCACTCATCGAACCCATCATGATCGTTTTTCTTGGCGTGGTCGTGGGTGGACTGGTCATCAGCATGTACCTGCCCATCTTCTCCATCGCCGACACCGTAGCCTGACAGGTCGCCCAAAACGGCGACCTGCTGCGTCAGCGAAAAAAGCCAGACCGCTTGTGCATGCGCATGACTGCGCGTCCTGGCTTTTTCGCGTCCATGCATCTCACCATTTTTCAAGCGGCCTGTGAATTTTGAATTGCTCAACAATCAGCTAAAGTCCGGGAGTTTTTCGTGCGCATTGCCCAGTTGCTCCAGCGGCAGGAACCATTCCTGTCGCTGGAGTTCTTTCCCCCCAAGGACCGGGCGCAGTGGCCCGGTTTTTTTGACGTGGTACGCCAACTGCGCGACCTTGGCCCCCTGTTCTGCTCCGTGACCTACGGCGCGGGCGGGAGCACTCAGCACAACACGCTTGAGATCGTGACCCGCATGAAGCAGGAGTACGGCCTTGAGCCGCTGGCGCACCTGACCTGTGTCGGCGCGGACAGGGCGCGCATCGGCTCCTTCCTGTCCGGTCTGGCCCAGGCTGGGGTGGACAACGTCCTGGCCCTGCGCGGCGATCCTCCGCGCGGCGAGAGCACCTTCACACCCGACAGCGAGGAGTTCCAGCACGGCAGCGATCTGGTCTCCTTCATCCGGCAGGATTTTTCCGATCTGTCCATCGGCGTGGCCGGGTATCCCGAAAAGCATCCCGAGGCCCCAAGCATGGATGACGATCTTGAGCGCCTGCGGCACAAGGTGGCCTGCGGGGCGGATTTCATCATCACGCAGCTATTTTTCGACAACGACGCCTATTTCGATTTCGTGGCCCGGGCCAGGGCGGTCGGCATCGGCGTGCCCATCATTCCGGGTATTCTGCCGGTCCAGAACCTGGCGGCCCTGAAGCGGATGCTTTCCTTTTGCGGCGCTTCCGTGCCCGAAGGCTACATGAGCGACCTGGAACACGTGCACAAGGTCTACGGAGAGAGCGGGGTGCGGGGACTGGGGCTTGGCTACGCCAAGAGCCAGATCCGAAATCTGCTTGACCGGGGAGCCCCTGGAGTGCATCTCTACACTCTTAACAAAGCTGACACTTGCCTTGATATCTGGAAGGATTTTTTGCGCAGGGACGGGCTGAAGTAACATATTTTGGAGGCGATGATGAAGAAGAATCCCGTAGTGGCCGTGGTTGGCGCGACTGGCGCCGTTGGCAGAGAGATGCTCGATACGTTGGTTCGCCGGAATTTTCCCCACGCGGAAGTGCGGGCTCTTGCCTCTTCGCGCTCCGCAGGCAGCAAGGTGGAATTCGGTTCGAAGACGCTGACGGTGCAGGAGTTGACCGAAGATTCCTTCGTCGGCGTTGATCTGGCCCTTTTTTCCGCCGGTGGCTCCACGTCCGAGAAATTTGCGCCCTGCGCGGTCAAGTCCGGCTGCGTGGTGGTCGACAACTCCAGCGCCTGGCGCATGGACCCGGCCGTTCCCCTGGTCGTGCCCGAAGTCAATCCGGACGACCTTTCCTGGCACAAGGGCATCATCGCCAACCCCAACTGTTCGACCATCCAGATGGTCGTGGCCCTGAAACCCATCCATGACGCGGCCCGCATCAAGCGTGTCGTGGTCTCCACCTATCAGGCTGTTTCCGGCACCGGCCAGAAGGCCATCGTCGAACTGGAAAATCAGGTGCGCCAGCTTTTCAACGGTCAGGAGAGCACCAATTCGGTCTATCCGCATCGCATCGCCTTCAACTGCCTGCCGCAGATCGACGTCTTCCTGGACAACGAGTACACCAAGGAAGAGATGAAGATGGTCCTTGAGACCAAGAAGATCATGGGCGACGACTCCATCCGCCTCACGGCCACAACGGTGCGCGTGCCGGTCTTCTACGGGCACAGCGAGAGCGTGAACATCGAGACCGAGAAGAAGCTGACCTCCAAGGAGGCCCGCGCCATCCTGTCCCAGGCTCCCGGCGTGCGCGTTCTCGATAATCCTGGCGAGAAGATCTATCCCATGCCCATTCTCGCGGCGGGCGAGGATGAAACCTTCGTGGGCCGCATCCGCGAGGACGAGAGCATCGAGAACGGCCTGAACATGTTCATCGTGGCCGACAACATCCGTAAGGGAGCGGCCCTGAACGCCGTTCAGATCGCGGAAGTGCTCCTGGAAAGAGGTCTTTTGCGCATAGCGTAAACGCTGGACGCGTTTTCTGGTTTGTCCGCACGCCCCGAACCGAATATCGGCTTGGGGCGTGTTTTGCGAGCGGGGCGCAATGAAGCGCGGCTTGCTGTCATGGAGGGAAAAATGGTCGAAATCGGCAATGAGCAGCTTTTTTGGGAACGGTTGCAGGCACTCCCGCGTCCCGGCGAGGAGAATTTCCTGGCTTTCTACGATCACCGGCTGGGTGCGATTTTCACCAATCCGCGCCTCATGCTCATCCCCCTCGATGACCATCTCGTACATCGCGGCGACGGCGTTTTCGAGGCGCTGCGCTTCGAGGACGGGGCCATCTATCAGCTGGGCGAGCATCTGCTGCGTCTGGAGCGTTCCGCAGGTGCCATCGGTCTTGCGCTGCCGATCGGCACCGCCGAACTCGATGACCTGATCCGGCAGGTCTGCGTGGTCAGCAAGGCGGACGAAGGCAATGTCATGGTTTTTGTGGGGCGCGGTCCCGGCGGGTTCACCCTGGATACCCGCGAATGCCCGCACCCGAGCCTTTACATCGTGGCCAAGCGCTTCGCCCGCAAGCCCGAATCCTTCTGGACCGCCGGGGTCAGCGCGGTGCGCACGCGCATTCCGGCCAAACAGGGCTGGATGTCCCAGATCAAGAGCGTGAACTATCTGCCCAACGTGCTCATGAAAAAGGACGCCGTGGAGCAGGGCGCCGACTACCCGCTGTGCTTCGACGGCGACGGATTCCTGGCCGAAGGCTCCACCGAGAACGCGGTGCTGGTGGACCGGGACGGGGTTTTCGTCGTGCCGGAGCTCAAGAATGCCCTCATGGGCACGACCCTCAAACGGGCCATGAGCCTGGCCGGAGGTTTCATGCCGGTCGCCACCCGTCCCGTGCCCGAGTCCGAACTTTACGACTGCCGCGAGATCATTCTTCTCGGCACGAGCATCGACGCGGTCGGCGTGGTCCGGTACAACGGCCGCGTCGTGGGCGACGGCGTCCCCGGCCCGGTCAGCCTGCGTCTGCGCGAACTGCTGGTGGCGGACCGCAAGGCCCATGGCCAGCCGCTGCTGCGGACATGAACGATCAGATGGCGGCCAGTGACAGGGCGGCGCTCGGGGCTGCGGGGGTGACGCATCTGGATCTTGGATGCGAATACCGCGGAGGCCAGCGCCAGGTCATTTATCTTGCCGTTGAGCAGCACAAGGCCGGGATGCAGGTGCTCGTGGCCGCGCCGCAGGGTTCGCCCATCCTTGATGCGGCCCTTGAGTCCGGGCTGGCGATTGCGCCGTTGCCCCGCAGGCGTGATTACCATCCCCTGAATCTGGCCGCGCTGCTCGGCTTGCTTCCTGCCTCTCCCCATATCCTTCATACCCACGATTCCCGCGCCGCCTCGCTTGGGGCCTTGGCGCATCTCTGCAGGCGCGACCTGACCCTGATCCATTCCCGGAGGGTATCCTATGCCCTGGGCCAAGGCTGGAGCCGCTGGAAATACCGGCTCGGGGCCTTGGTGGCTTGCGTCAGCCGGGAAGTTGAGGATGTGGTTCGCCGCGCTGGAGTTTCCCGCACCGTGGTCATTCCAAGCGCCATCGTGCTCGACAGGTACTCCCGCAGGAAGCCCGGGAACCGGGGGCGGGTGGGCCTCATCGGCGCCCTTTCCCCGCAGAAGGGGCATGCCCAGTTTTTTCGGGCCCTGTCTTTGCTGGCGCAGGTCCCGGAAGTCTGGGTCATCGGCGAAGGGGCTTTGAAGGCGGATCTTGTGCGACAGGCCGAAAGTCTGGGCCTCTCAGGGCGGATCGTGTGGAAAGGACACGTCGAAAGCGCCCAGGTTCTCCCCAGCCTTGACATTCTGGTTGTGCCCTCGGCTCATGGCGAGGGATCGAGTGGGGTGGTCAAGGAGGGATGGGCTTCGGGCGTGCCCGTGATCTGTTCCGATCTTCCCGCGAATCTCGAGCTGGTCCGCGACGAGGCCAACGGGCTCGTCTTCGCCAATGGCGATCCGTCTGCCCTTGCGCGGCAAATTGGGCGCCTGCTTGAAGACTCTGCCCTAGGTGAAAAGCTCGCCCGGGCAGGAAACCATGATGTCGCGGCCTATGATGCATCCGCGATGCATACTGCATATCTGCGGGCCTACGCCTCGGTTCTTTCTCCCCTTCCCTGACGGTCGATCAAGGCCTCCATGGCCTTTGCATCGTTTTGGCTTTCTCCTCGAATCCCTTTTTTTCTCACTGTCCCCGCGTGACGTTTCATCGCAACCGTTGCCGGTGCTTTGACAAATGCGCGGAAGACGTTAGAGGAAAAGTTCGCATTGCTCGTCACTCTTTCTCCGGAGGTTTTCATGACCAAAGCCAACAAAAAAGACGAATGGTTTCTGCCCGAGGATCAACGCAAGGCCCTGGCCTCCTACCTCAAGGATTTCAAGGAAGTGGTGCCGGTGCACCTGTTCGTGAAATCCGGTCAGAACGATGCCTACGCCGATTTTGCGCAAAATCTCATGAAGGATCTCGTTCGCCTCACCGACAAGGTCACCTTGAGCGTGCACTCGGAAGATGACGCGGCCAACAGCAAATACGCAGTGGAGCGTTTCCCGACGCTGCTCATAGCTCCCGAGAAATATTCCATCCGTTTCACAGGAGCCCCGGCCGGCGAGGAAGGGCAGGCCTTTTTGCATGCCCTGATGATGGTCTCCACGGGCAAGAGCTTCCTGTCCGAGCACAGCAGGGAGCTGCTGGAGGAATTGCAGGAGCCTCGTCAGGTCAAGGTCTTTGTCAGCCCGACCTGTCCGTACTGTCCCGGGCAGTGCGTCAACGCCATCAAGGCGGCCGTCGAGAAGCCGCTCCTGGTCAGCGTCGAGTGCGTCGAGACCGGGGAGAACCCAGAGTATGCCGAGGAGTATTCCGTAGGCTCCATCCCGCATACGGTTTACGATGAAAAGCTCTCCACCGTGGGCATGGAATCGGAGCTGGCCTTTGTCGTTCAGCTTTTGACCCTCAAGGCCGCCAAGGACCTGGCCGAGGAAAGGGAAGGCGTGGACGCTGCGAATGCGAGTCATCACGACGTGGTCATCATCGGGTCGGGGCCTGCCGGACTTACGGCCGGAATCTACGCCAAACGCGCCGGTCTCGATGCCGTGGTCCTGGAAAAAGGCATTGTCGGCGGCCTGGTCAGCATCACCCCGGAAGTGGAGAACTATCCCGGTTTCATAAACATCGGCGGCAAGATGCTCATGGACATGATCCACGAGCAGGCCAAACAGTACGTGGACGTCATCACCGGTCAGACCGTCGAGGAAATCAAGATAGGCCGGAATATCGAGGTCCTGACCCAGGATCGGGTTTTCCTGGCGGATGCCGTGATCTACGCGGCGGGGGCGGCCTGGAAGAAGCTCGAAGTGCCCGGCGAGGATCGTTTCATGAGCAAGGGCGTGTCCTTTTGCGCCTCCTGTGATGGATTCATGTTCAAGGGCAAGAAGGTTGCCGTCGTCGGAGGGGGAAACACCGCCCTGACCGACGCCCTGCATCTGAAGAATCTGGGCGTGGACGTGTTCATCGTGCATCGCCGCGACAGCTTTCGGGCCGAACAGCACCTTGTCGATTCCGTGCTCAGGGAGGAAATCCCCGTGCGCTGGAACAGCGTCGTGGAAGAGATCGGGGGCAAGGAGACTCTTCGCTTCATAAGCCTCAGGCATGTCAAGAGCGGTGAGACGGAGCGGGTCGATGTGGACGGGGTCTTTCTGGCCATCGGCATCGTGCCCAACGTGCAGGCCGTGTCCCATCTGGGCCTGGCCCAGGAACTGGGCGGCTATATCCGCGTCGACAGACAGGGGCGGACCAGCATTCCGCGCATCTATGCGGCCGGAGATATCACCGGGGGAGTGCAGCAGATCGTTACGGCCGTCAGCGAGGGCGCTTCGGCGGCCATGGCGGTTTTCGAGGATCTGACGAGACGCAAGGCTGAATTGGCCGCGCGCAAATGAAAATGGCCCTGCAAAGGGCCATGAACCTGCCGCGCACGGTCAGCTTTCCGGAGGGACCGAAGACAGATAGCGCAGACCTACCCCGTACTCGGCGTTGGAATCGGGCAGGTTTTTTTTCCAGATGACCTTCGCGTAATAACATGTCTTTGGGTTGCGATATTCCTCCATTGGGTTCTGGAGTTCTTCGTTTTCCAGAACTTCGATGAGCAGATTGGCGCCGAGCTTCGGCGGAGGGTAGTTCAATTCCAGATACATGCCGGTGCTGCTGTAATTGATCATCCTGGCAGTCCGGCATTCATCCTGTTCTCCGGCGCAAAAGCGGATGACGGCATTGTGCGGAATGCGATCCTTTTCCCGATTGTCTCTCGTGTTTCTGACTCTCATGCGTACCTCGTCCTTTCTGAGGCGTCAGGCTGCGTGAACCCGAACTACCTATTTGTCCGTATTTAATAAGCAAATTACATGCCAAATAGTGCGAATTTTTGTATCCGTGTACCTCGGTATGGATACGGAGCGCAATCGGTCGGGTGAAGAAATTGTTCCAGTTTTGCCGGATCAATCTTGGATGCGGATCATCCAGGCGGATCAGATTATGGGATGATTCTGTTTTTATATTTCGGGCTTTTGGCGGTGAAAACCGCCGTGACTTTGAATCTGGAGGGAAGGGTGGGGCAGCTTCCGGAAATTCCGGATTTTACGGAGTCCGTTTTTGGAAGTGAAAACGGATGCCGCCTGGTTCCACGGAGGCGATCTTGTCGCCGGGAAACTGAATGGTCCGACCACAATTTTTGCGCACCCAGGCCTTGTCGAGGAGCAAAAGATGGCTCGCCAGGGTTTGACCCGGACCCATGGAGTCAAGGATGGTCTTGTAGAGGCGCAGGCGTTTTGCCTGATGCCCGCAAAGCAATGCCGAATCCAGCAGAAAATCCCGCCCCGGGGCGGGCAGTTCCGGCAGTTCCCGGTTCCAGTATTCCTCGTCGATGCGGGCCTGGGTCCAGAGCTGCGTGGCGGTCTTGAAAAGCGAGGGATTTTCGCGGCGCAGGAGCGGCAGGATGTCATGGCGGACCCTGTTGCGGGTGCGCTCCGGCGAGGCGTTGGACAGGTCTTCGCACCAATCTGTCCCGGTTTCTTCCAAAAAGGCGCGCAGTTCGCGTTTTTCCCAATCAAGCAGCGGCCGCAGCAGGGCGCGTCCAGGGTCCACGCCCGGCATTCCGCCAAGGCCGGGCCAGCCCGTGCCGCGCAGCAGTCGCATGATGATGTCTTCGGTCAGATCGTCGCCATGGTGGGCCGTCACGACCCAGTCCGCTCGCTGATTCCGGCGTACGGAATCCAGAAATGCATAGCGCGCCCGGCGGGCGCATTCCTCCTGGCCCTGTCCTGACGTGGCCTGAAGCGCGGGGACGTCGAGCCGCGCCGTGTGGACGGAGATTTCAAGCCGCGCGCAGACCGCCTCGGCGTGCTCCAGTTCCCGGTCCGATTCGGGCCTGAGCCCGTGATGGGCATGGGCGGCGACAAGGGTGAGGTCAAGCGGCGCTCGCAGCAGGGCGAGCAGGTGCAGGAGGGCCGTGGAATCGAGGCCCGTGGAATAGGCGACCACCAGGCGCGTGCCCCGCAGATCGACTCCAAGGGTCTCCCGGCAGAAGCGCGGGATGCCAAGGCAGCGCCGGGCCAGGTGTCGGGGAAGCTCCTGAAGTCGCATGGTCTTTGGGATTAGAGGGGAATGTTCAGGTCTTTCAGCAGGTTTTCCAAGTAGGAGATCATGTGTTCCTGCTGCTCGGGAGTGGCGTAGGCGATGCATGCGCAGCGCAGAATGCGCTTGGCCCGGACGAGGAGTTCAAGCCGGACCCAGTCGCGCCCGGTTTCAACGGCCATGTAGAACGGTCCGCATTCGGGGGCGTGCTCCTGCTGCATGGGCGTGAGCAACGAGGGCGGCAGGTTGAAGTGATAGAGGTGCTTGATGCTCAGCATTTCCTGCTCCTTGAGCCTGCTTTCGAGCTTTTCCATGTCTTCAGGGGTGATTTCGTCAATGACAAAGGCGCGCATGGGATTCTCCGTTATTTGCTGCCGGTCTGGGGCTTTCGGTCCAGATGGGCGTCCTCGGGGATGGCTTCCTCGTCCAGATTGAACATCCGGCGGGCGTTGTGGATGAAACGCTGGGCCGACCCTTCTTCCAGAGAGCGGCGCTTGAGGTAGCTGATGGGCTCGTGATAGATCTTGTGGCACAGGGATTTGGCCAGTCGTTCAAGGATGGCGACCATCTGCGGGTCCGGGTTGGGGCCGAGCTGCTTGATGGATTTCCTGAGTTCCTTGCGTGCGATGCATTCACCCTGGTCCAGCAGCGCGACGATGGTCGGCTGCAGGGCCAGACCGTCACGCCAGCGCATGAAGGCCATGACCTCCTCGGCCACGATGCCCCGCGCTTTCTGCGCCTCCTGCATCCTTCCGGCCAGGTTCTCCTCGACCACTTCCTTGAGATCGTCGATGTCGTAGAGATAGACGTTGTCGAGCCCGTTGATGTCGGGATCGATGTCGCGCGGTACGGCGATGTCGATGAAGAAGATCGGCTTGTGGCGGCGCTTGCGCAATACGTCCTTCATGTCCTTGGCGCGGATGATGGCCGTGGGCGAACCCGTGGAGCTGATGACGATGTCCGTTTCAAGAAGCGCCTGATGCAACTCCTCGAAGGGCATGGCGCGCCCCTTGAATTGTCTGGCCAGCTCCTCGCCCTTGGCCAGGGTGCGATTGACCACGGTGATGTCGCGCACGCCCGAGGAAAGAAGGTGCGTCGCCGCCAGTTCGGCCATTTCCCCCGCGCCGATCAAGAGGGCGCGGTGGTTGGTCAGGTCGGTGAAGATCTTGCGCGCCAGTTCCACGGCCGCATAGCTGATGGATACGGCGCTGGAGGCGATGGCCGTCTCGG
The DNA here is from genome assembly GCF_014873765.1 of Desulfomicrobium macestii. Taxonomy (NCBI): domain Bacteria; kingdom Pseudomonadati; phylum Thermodesulfobacteriota; class Desulfovibrionia; order Desulfovibrionales; family Desulfomicrobiaceae; genus Desulfomicrobium; species Desulfomicrobium macestii. The sequence continues at coordinate 37,419 of NZ_JADBGG010000017.1, forward strand.
TGCGGACCCTCTTGGCCGTGGAAAAGGCCTTGTGCAGCAAGCGGTTGACGATGACCTTGGCCACGCCTTTTTCCACGGCGTTGCGGTAGGCCGTCTTGAGCTGACCCAGAATCTGGGGCTCGCCCAGGATCATGGAATCGAGGCTGGAGGCCACGGTGAAGAGGTGGTTTACGGCATCGTCGCCGACGTGACAGTAGGTGTGACCCTCCAGATCGCCGGAGGGCTGTCCGCACTGGTCGGCCCAAAAGCGCAGGATTCTTGCGCGCATGTCCGCTTCTTCCGATCCGACGACCAGAAATTCGACGCGGTTGCAGGTCGAGAGGATCATGGCTTCGCTCACGGCTCCGGCGTCGCTGACCAGTCCGGTGGCGGCGGGGTCGCAATCGTTCAGCGCGAAACGTTCCCTGATGTCGACACCGGCTGTCTTGTGATTCAAACCAACGAGATAGATTTCCTGATTCATGGATTGGTGATGTCTATAGGATTACTGTCTAAAGCTATGGTGTGACGGCAACAGGAAGTTGACCCCGACCAGGGACACAAGACAAAGAATGAAAAGGATTATGGCCGTTTTGGCTGGTTTGCGGCCCCGCCAGCCCAGCGCCATGCGCTGATGGAAAAGCAGGGCGAAAAGGACCCATATGACGATGGAGATCAGTTCCTTGGGGTCCCAACTGATTACCTTCTTCCAGGTGAAGGAGGCCCACAGAAATCCGGCCAGCAGGCTAATGGTGTAAAGCGGGAATCCGATGCTCACCGCCCAGTGGTTGGCTTTGTCGAAGGTCTCAAGGGATGGCAGTTCCTTGGAGAAGCCGGGCAGCTTGGCCTTGGTCTTGATCAGCCGTTCCAGGTGCAGATAGGCCACCCCGGCGCCAAAGGCCATGGCGATGAGCGCGAGCGAGACGAAGATGGTGCCGACATGCAGGCTGAACCACAATACGCTGAACTGTTCGGGCACGGCCAGGACCTGGGTGCGTACTGCCAGGGACGAACTGAAGAGGATCAGCGCCAGTGGCGCGGTGATCATGGATAGAAAATCATGCTTGAGGCGCCACCACAGGACAAAAAAGATGAGCACGAAAAACCAGGCCATGAGGCTCATGTAGAACTGGCCATGCTGCAGGTTGGCGGCCCCCAGTTCAAGAGAGCGCAGGGCCAGGTCCACGGTGTGCAGTCCGAAGGCCGCAGCTGATGTCCAGGCCGCGAGGCGTTTGAGGAACGCGCGGCGCAGGACCAGTCCCAGGGGGTACGAAACCGAGCCTGACAGGTAGAGCAGTACTATGATCAGTTCAAAAAGTCGGGAAGCAGTCATCACACCATTCTCCGATTCTTGTATGCAGGTCAGTGGGAAGCACGCTCCGGAGCAGTTCCAGACAGCCGTGCCGGTCGTCGTTTCTGATCAGGTCCGGCAGGGAGGAGGCGGCCAGCCTGCGAAAGATCTCCCTGTTCTCGCCGCTGCTTCGCCCAAGGGCCAGAAGCGCGGTTCTGATGTCGGCCAGAAGGCGGGTCATGGCCTCGTATTCCGGTCCGTATCGCGTTTCCAGATCCCGGCGGATGACCCGGGCCAGGGCCGGGCTGGCTCCGCTGGTGGAAATGGAGATGGTCAGATCGCCGCGGGTGATGCTGGCCGGGAGCACGAAACTGCCGTGCTCGGGGGCATCGGTCATGTTGCACAGAATCCCCCGCTCCATGCAGATCCGCCCGATTGCGTCGTTCACGGCGCGATCGCTGGTGCAGGCAAAGACCAGCCGCGCCCGGTCCAGGTCCGTTTCGGCGAAGGGCCGCTGTTCATACGAGAAGTTGCCCTGCCTTGCAAGAAGCTCGGTCAGTCCGGTGCTCGGCGGCGCGGGATCGACGGCCGTGACCATTTCCGGGCCGCATTGCAGCAGCCCCTCGATCTTGCGCAGGCCGACTTCGCCGGCGCCGACGACCAGGCACTGCATGCCGGTCAGATCCAAAAGCAGAGGGTAGTAACGCATGCCCGCCGTCTAGCAGAGCGGGCCCCGCTTGTCCAAGACGTCAGGGGCCCGGTCCCGCCCTGCCTGGTCCTGCCGGCTGAGAGGGCCTGATAATCCGGGGAGTTCTGGACTTTTGCGGGTTTTTGCCGGATGAAGGGTCATGAATTCCGGCGATTCCGACATGCATTGCAAATCCTCCCCCAGATATCTGGTCATCCAGCTGGCCCGGTTCGGCGACCTGCTCCAGACCAAGCGCCTGCTGCGTTCCCTGCAGGCCGACGGCGAGGTGCATCTGCTGGTGGACGATTCCCTCAAATCCCTGGCCCATATCGTCTATCCGGGGATTGAAGTGCACGGCTTCGCCGCCCACGGAACTCACGGCCCCGACATTCTGGCCAGGGTGCACGAGGAACTGGCCGGCATCATGGAACTTGATTTCCACCGCGTCTACAATCTCAATTTTTCCGGGCTAAGTTTTGCCCTGGCCGGGATGTTTCCTTGCTCGACGGTCCGGGGCTACCGGTCGCATCGGGGACAGCGGCTGATCGACTCCTGGCCCGGGCAGATCATGCGCTGGACCAGAACCCGCGCCTTGAGCGGCCTCAATCTGGTCGACGTGTGGGGGCTCTATGCCGAGCAGCCGGTGCTTCCGGAGCGGGTCAATCCAGACGCGGTCCCGCGCGGCGGCGGCATTGGCGTGGTCATGGCCGGGCAGAACGCGCGCAGGTCCCTTCCGGCCGGGATGCTGGCCCCGTTGGTCCAGGCTGCGGCCGGGCGCGTTGGGCACGGCCCCATTCACCTGCTCGGCTCCGGCGGCGAGCGGCGGGCGGCCAGGGAGCTTGCCGCCCTGTTGCCCGCGTCGCTCCGGGGCGAGGTCCGCGACCTGGTCGGCCGCACCGGCTGGCAGGAACTCCATGACACCGTGGGCGGGCTCGATCTGCTCGTCTCGCCGGATACCGGGACCATGCATCTGGCTGCCCATCTGGGCGTGCCCGTGCTGGCCTTTTTTCTTTCCTCGGCCTGGTGTCACGAGACCGGCCCCTACGGCCGGGGACACCTGGTCCTGCAGGCTACAAGAGAGTGCGCGCCCTGCCTGGAGACCGCGCCCTGTCCGCACGACGTCGCCTGTCGCCGGGTCTTCGGCGATCCGTCGGTGTTGCGTCATGTCAGCGGGCACACGGCCAGGGAGCTTGCGCCCGGGTGCGCGCTCATGTCCGGCGGCTTCGACGAACTGGGCCTGACTTTCACCGCCGTTGCCGGCACGGACCTCGATTCGGCGCGGCGAAAGGCGTTCAGGGCGATGGCCGCCGCCTATGCCGGGCTGTCCATGCGGAACGATGCGGAATTCTTGCCGGAGGAAACCTGGATGCAGGAGCGCGACTGGATGCTGCCCCAAACACTGCGAGGACGGGCCCATGACTGAAACCCGACGAATTCTGGTTGTTCTGCCCATGTACGGCGGCTCCCTGCCCATCGGACGCTACTGCGGGAACGCCCTGAGGGAGCTTGGGCACGTGGTCGAATATTTCGAGGCTCCGGATTTTTTCTCCGCCTTCTCGGCCCTGAAGGGCCTGCGCGTGGGTACGGACCGTCTCGACTATCTGGAGAACAGCTTTCTGCAGGTCGTGTCCCAGGCCGTCCTGGCCAAGGTCGAGACGTTCTGCCCCGATCTGGTCTTGGCCATGGCGCAGGCGCCCCTGTCCCGGCAGGCCCTCAAACGACTGCGCCGCGACGGGGTGCCCACGGCCATGTGGTTTGTGGAGGACCGTGAGGTCTTTCCATACTGGAAGGCATTTGCTCCCCATTATGACCTGTTTGCGGTCATCCAGAAGGGGGATTTCGCGGAGCAGCTGGCGGCGCTGGGGCAGCACGAGTCATTCTATCTGCCCCTGGCGGCGGATCCGTCCGTGCATCGGCCGCTGGAACTTTCAGCCGTGGAGCGGCGCAAGTGCGGCAGCGAAATATCCTTTGTGGGCGCGGGTTACCCCAATCGGAGGCTGGCTTTTCGGCAACTGACAGGCCACGACCTGCGCATCTGGGGCAATGACTGGGACGGGGAGACGACCCTTGCGCCCTATCTGCAAAAAGGCGGAGCGCGTATTGACACCGAGGAAGTGGTGCGCATCTTCAATGCCACGACCATCAACGTGAATCTGCACTCCTCCGTCAGGCCCGGCGTATTGGTCGGGGACGGGGATTTCGTCAATCCGCGCACCTTCGAGCTTGCTGCCTGCGGAGCTTTTCAGCTGGTGGACCGGCGTGCGCTCTTGCCCGAGCTTTTCGCCGACGGCGAGCTGGCCCTTTTCTCCGACATGCCCGAATTGCTGCAAGGCATCGCATATTACCTCGCCCATCCCGAGGCCAGGGCAGAGGTCGCGGCCAGGGGACGGGCCCGGGTGCTGGCCGAACATACCTACGCCCACCGCATGCAGACCCTTTTGCAACACGCGGAAAAATTCATGCCGGTCAAGGACATCCCGCCCGATGATTGGCGGGCGCAAATCGCGCCGCAGCTGCGTTCGGAAGTGGAGGCCCTGTTGGCCGGATTGAACCTTGCGCCCACGGTGAGCTTCGAGGATCTGGTCTGGACCCTGCGTGGGCGGGAAGGGCGTCTTGGCCGACTCGAAACGGCCATCCTCTTTCTTGATGAATGGAAAAAACTGTATTCAGGTCCACGGCTGGGGAAATGACCGGGGAAAATTTGGCTTGAAACTCTCATTCCCCGCGAGTAGTCAGACCCTTGCCCATAAATTGACCAGGAGTTCTCATGCATAAGCCCTCGATCGGCCTTTCTCTTGAAGGCCTGCCTTTTATCTTCTTCACGGCCATGGCCACCCTGACCTTCGCCCTTCTCGACTGCTGGTTCATGGCGACCGTCCTGCTCGTGGCTCTTTTCTTCGTGCTCAATTTTTTCCGCGATCCTGAGCGCGTGGTGCCCCAGGAGCCGGGCGTGGCCGTTTCTCCGGCCGACGGCAAGGTCATCAAGGTCGAAACCATGCGCGATCCCATGACCGGCGAGGACCGTACCGCCGTCTGCGTGTTCATGAACGTCTTCAACGTGCACGTGAACCGGATGCCCGTGGCCGGCCGCATTGCGCGCATCTCTTATTTCGGTGGGAAATTCCTGAACGCCTCCTTCGACAAGGCCTCCACCGACAACGAGCGCAACTCGCTTTTGATCGAGGACGGGGACGGCCGGTCCTGGACCATGGTTCAGATCGCCGGGCTCATCGCACGGCGCATCATCTGCTGGGGCGAGGAGGCTGACTCCCTGGGCCGGGGGCAGCGTTTCGGACTGATCAAGTTCGGATCCAGAGTTGACCTTTATCTGCCTGCCGAGTATGAACCAACTGTTCGAATTGGTGACAAGGTTTTTGCAGGGCAGTCGATACTGGCCCGCAAAAAATAAAAAAAGAGATTTATTCAGGACCGTTAATGGAACACTTGAAACCCAAGCATCGGGGATACTATCTGCTCCCCAACATGATGACCATGGCCAGTCTGCTGACCGGCTTCCTGGGTATTCTGTGGTCCATCGACGGTCGTTTCGAGATGGCTGCAGTGGCCATCATCGTCAGCTGCGTCTTTGACGGACTTGATGGAAAGCTGGCGCGGCTGACCAATTCGGCCTCGGATTTCGGCGTCCAGCTGGATTCCCTGGTCGATCTCATCGCTTTTGGCGTGGGCCCGGCGGTCATGATCCACCAGTGGAACACCTTCGAGTTCGGCCGCCTGGGCATTATGGCCTCCTTTCTGGTCATGGCCTGCGGCGCGCTCCGGCTGGCCCGCTTCAACATCCAGACAGGCAAGATCAGCAAGAAGTTCTTCATCGGCCTGCCCATTCCGGCGGCGGCCTGCACCCTGGCCACTTTTGTTCTCTTCTCCTCGTACATCCCTGAATCCCTGGCCGATCTGGTGCCCGGCATCACGCTCGGGCTCGCCTTTCTGGTCTCCATTCTCATGGTCAGCAATGTCCGCTACGCATCCTTCAAGGACGCCGAGGTCATTCGCGCGCACCGCTTCAGCGCCACGGTCACGGCACTGCTCATTTTCGTGCTCGTCGCATCCGAACCAAAGCTTCTGAGCTTTGTGTTCTTCATCGGCTACATCATCTCCGGCCTTATCTACACCTACTTCTTTCTACCCCTACGCGGGAAATCCTTCCTACGAGAGTCTTCTCACAAGATCTCGTAAAGGAAAAACGTAACCCCCTCAGCATCGTTTGCAGAAAACGGCCATCCAGGCGTACATTCAGCCAGGGTCAGTCGTTGTCTTTATCAACTATCGATTATACATCATCCATCAAAAGGAGTGCATCATGTCAGAAAGAATTTACATTTTCGACACGACCTTGCGTGACGGCGAGCAGTCTCCCGGCGCAACCATGAACCGCGACGAGAAGGTTCGTCTGGCGCGTCAGCTTGAAATACTCGGGGTCGACATTATCGAGGCCGGCTTTCCGGCCGCGAGCCAGGGTGATTTCGAGGCCGTGCGCGACATCGCCCAGGCTGTGCAGAACTGCCAGGTGGCGGGGCTTTGCCGGGCGCTGCCCAGCGACATTGATCGCGCCTGGGATGCGATCAAGGTCAATCCGCAGGCCCGCATCCATACGTTCCTGGCAACTTCCGACATTCATATGAAGTACAAGCTGCGCAAGGAGCGTCACGAAGTTCTGGATATGGCCGAGGCAGCCGTCAAATACGCGGTATCGAAGACCGCCAATGTCGAATTCTCCGCCGAGGACGCATCCCGTTCCGACTGGGCTTTTCTGGCGCAGGTTTTCGAGCGTGTCATCGCGGCCGGGGCCACGACCATCAACGTCCCGGACACTGTCGGTTACACGCAGCCACAGGAAATCGCCGAGTTGATCAAATATTTGCTGGAGAACGTGAAGGGCAGCCACAAGGCCGTCTTTTCCGTGCACTGCCATAACGACCTGGGCCTGGCCACGGCCAACACCCTGGCGGCGCTCAAGGCGGGCGCACGCCAGGCCGAGGTGACGCTGAGCGGCATCGGCGAGCGCGCCGGCAACGCGGCGCTGGAAGAGGTGGTCATGTCCATGGATGTGCGCAAGGATTTCTATCAGCTGACCACAAACGTCAACAAAGAGCAGATTTTCCCCTCCACCCGGCTCTTGTCTTTGATCATCGGTCAGCCTATACCCCCTTACAAATCGATTATCGGTGCCAACGCGTTTGCCCATGAATCCGGCATTCACCAGGATGGCGTGCTCAAGAACCGCCAGACCTACGAGATCATGACCCCCGAGTCCGTGGGGCGCCAGGAAGAGGACATGGTACTGGGCAAGCATTCGGGTCGTGCCGCCTTCGACAAGCGCCTCAAGGACCTCGGCTACCGGCTTGACGAGGAACAGCTCGGCATTGTTTTCACGGCCATGAAAAAGCTGGCCGACCGCAAGAAGGAAATTTTCGTCGAAGACCTCGAAGCTGTCGTCCTCGATGAGATTTTCCGCCTTCCGGACAAGTACCGCCTGGAATACCTGAGCGCCCTGAGCGGCAACATGGCCATCCCCAACGCGGTCGTCAAAATGTATGTGGACGGCGAAGAGCGCATCCTGTCGGATTTCGGGACAGGCCCCATCGATGCTGTTTTCAACACCATCGGCAAGGTTGTGGGGCGCAGCCCCAAACTGGTCCGCTATGCGGTCAACGCCATAACCGGCGGCACCGACGCCCAGGGCGAGGTGACCGTCAAGATAGAAGAAAACGGAAAAACCTCGGTGGGTCGCGCATCCGATGCGGACATCATCGTGGCCAGCGCCAAGGCGTATCTGAACGCCCTGAACCGCTTGGCCAAAAGACAGGAGGACAGCATATGCGCCAGACTTTAGCTCAGAAGATATTGCAGAGGCATACGGACCAGCCCATCACCGCGGACGGACAGATCGTCCAGTGCCGCGTGTCCATGGTGCTGGCCAATGATATAACCGCGCCGCTCGCCATCAAGTCCATTCGGGGCATGGGCGTGAAACAGGTTTTCGACAAGGACCGCGTGGCCCTGGTCTGCGACCATTTCACCCCCAACAAGGACATCGACTCTGCCGAGCAGGTCAAGGTCGTGCGCGACTTTGCCCGCGAGATGGACATCACCCACTATTACGAGGGCGGCAACGTGGGCGTCGAACACGCCATCCTGCCCGAATACGGACTGGTCGGACCCGGCGACATCGTGGTCGGGGCGGACAGCCACACCTGCACCTACGGCGGCCTTGGCGCCTTCGCCACGGGTCTCGGCAGCACGGACATCGCCGCGGCCATGGCCCTCGGCGAGACCTGGTTCAAGGTGCCCGAGACCATTCGCGTCAACTTCACCGGCAAGCTGCCGGAGCATGTCGGCGGCAAGGATCTGGTCCTTTTCACCATCGGCCAGACCGGCGTGGCCGGGGCCCTGTACAAGGCGCTCGAATTCGGCGGCGAGGTCATCGAGGGCCTTTCGGTCGAGGCGCGCATGACCATGGCCAACATGGCCATCGAGGCCGGAGGCAAGGCCGGACTTTTTGCCGCGGACGAGAAGACCCTGGCCTATTGCCAGGCGCATGGGCGCATGGGCGACAGTCCCATCGCCGCCGATGAGGGCGCGCATTACTGGAAGGAGATGACCTTTGACGTGTCCTCCTTCTCGCCCCAGATCGCCTGTCCGCATCTGCCGGACAATGTGAAGCCGGTGGAGGAAGTTTCCGACGTGCGCGTCGATCAGGTCGTGCTCGGTTCCTGCACCAACGGCCGCATCAGCGACCTGCGCGAGGCGGCCAGGATCATCAAGGGACGCAAGGTGGCCAAGGGTGTGCGTTTCATCGTCATCCCGGCCTCACCCGGCGCCTATTCGATGGCCCTGGACGAGGGACTGCTGCGCATTTTTCTCGACGCGGGCGCCATCATCAGTCCGCCCACGTGTGGTCCATGCCTTGGCGGGCACATGGGCATCCTGGCCGGAGGCGAGCGTTGCCTAGCCACGACCAACCGCAATTTCAAGGGACGCATGGGCAGCCTGCAGTCCGAAGTCTACCTGGCCAATCCGGCGGTGGCGGCGGCCACGGCCGTGACCGGGCTTATCACCCATCCGGGCAAACTTGGTTAAAGGAGAGCAGTCATGACATTCAAGGGAAAAACCCACGTGGTGGGCGATCATATAGATACGGACGCGATCATCCCGGCCCGGTTTCTGGTCACGGCCGATACGGCGGAGCTTGGCAAGAACTGTTTCGAAGGCCTTGAGCCCGGCTGGGTCAAGCGCGTCACCCCCGGCGACATCCTGGTCGCCGGTGACAACTTCGGTTGCGGTTCCTCGCGCGAGCACGCTCCACTGGCCATCCTGGGCGCTGGCATCCCCGTGGTCCTGGCGCGGAGCTACGCTCGCATCTTCTACCGCAACTCCTTCAACATGGGCCTTTTGCTGCTGGAACTGGGTGACGACATCGAGCGCATCAAGGAAGGCAACGAGCTTGAGATCGACGTGGCCGCGGGCACGATCAGGAACCTGACCACGGGCGAGACCATCGGTTTCATTCCCGTGGCCCCGTTCATGATGGAAATGCTCTCCGGCGGCGGGCTGGTGGAGTACGTGAAGCGCAAGGTGGCGCAGTAGGACCGTGGCTGGCGCGCGGCTTGGACACGCTGCGGCATCGAAGGCGAGAGGCATGGATCCCCGCCTGCGCGGGGATGACGTTGTGGCAATACGGAAAGCCGCCGTCAGGAAAACGTTCAGCAGGGTCGCCCTGGCTGAGGTGTCATTCCCGCGCAGGCGGGAATCCATGCAGGTATCGGCACGCTGACCATTTGGCCAACAGCGAGGTGTCATTCCCGCGCAGGCGGGAATCCATGCCTTTCCGAACCGACGCATTGAAACAACATATGGTTTATTCATGCTGGAGATATCAATGAACATGAACATCTGCCTCATGCCCGGTGACGGCATAGGCCCCGAGATAGTCACCCAGGCCGTGAAGGTTCTGGAGAAGGTGGCGAAGAAGTTCGGACACACGGTCCAGACAGAGACCGCGCTTATCGGCGGCGCGGCCATCGATGCTGCGGGCAATCCTCTGCCCGAGGCCACCGTGGCCGCCTGCAAGGCCGCCGACGCGGTGCTGCTGGGCGCCGTGGGCGGCCCCAAGTGGGACACCATCGATCCGGCCATCCGGCCCGAAAAGGGGCTGCTCGGCATCCGCAAGGCCCTGGGCCTTTTTTCCAATCTGCGTCCGGCCGTGCTTTTTCCGGAGCTGGCGGCGGCGTCCTATCTGCGTCCGGACATCATCGGGCAGGGCCTTGACATCATGGTCGTGCGTGAGCTGACCGGCGGCGCCTATTTCGGCGAACCGCGCGGCGAGACCGTGGTGAACGGCGAACGCGCCGCCTTCAACACCATGATCTACTCCGAGTCCGAGATCGAGCGCATCGTACGCGTGGCCTGCGAGATCGCCCGCAAGCGCGGCAAAAAGCTGTGCTCCGTGGACAAGGCCAACGTGCTGGACGTGTCCCGCCTGTGGCGCGAGGTGGCCATCCGCACGGCGGCGGAGTACCCGGACGTTGCGCTTTCGCACATGTACGTGGACAACGCGGCCATGCAGCTCATCCGCGATCCCTCGCAGTTCGACGTCATCGTGACCGAGAACCTGTTCGGCGACATCCTCTCCGACGAAGCCTCCATCATCACCGGCTCCATCGGCATGCTGCCTTCGGCCTCCATGGGATCGGGCGGCCCCGCGCTGTTCGAGCCCATCCACGGCTCGGCACCGGACATCGCCGGTCAGGACATCGCCAATCCCCTGGCCACAATCTTGTCCGTGTCCATGATGCTCCGCTTCGCCTTCGGTCTTGAAAAAGAGGCCGCGGCCATCGACGCGGCGGTCAAGACCGTGCTGGCCAAGGGCTACCGCACCGGAGACATTTATGTCGGCGAGGGAGAGAAGGTCGGCTGCTCCGCCATGGGCGCGCTGGTGCTGGACGCGATCTGAACTTCCTGGCGCGCACCCTGTTGTGCAACGCCTTGAAATGTGGAAATGTCGGGCAGGTCATGCATGGCCTGCCCATTTTTTTTGCAAGGAGCACAAGGTGATCGAAGAGCTGTTGGCCGAGAACGGATTTGTCCCGGACATTGATGACGATGCGTTTGGCGAGGCGTACGAACGCTGTCCGGCGGTCCAGAAATCGGTGATCAAGAACGCGGTGAGCTTTGCCTATGCCCTGGCCCAGAACGGCACAGAGCCGGTCATGCAGACCCGGCGGCTCGGTCACGTGGAGCACTCCATCAGCTTCGAGCGGCTGGAGTGGGCCCTTTTTGCGGTGGACCCGCGCCGTTTTTCCCTCCCGGCCCTTTTTTCCGCCATGGTCCAGGCCCTGGTGGCCAAGGTCGGGGGAATCGTCGTGCACGTCAGCGGGCCTGTTACTGATCCCTTCCTGTTCGGGTGCGATTTTCTGTCCGTGCATCAGGTCTTCACCTCCGACCCTCGGCCCCTGGTCGAACTTCTGGCCGGCAGCGGCCCCGGAATATGCATCGATCTGGCCGGACTCGATCTTGAATATCCCCGGACGCTGCGCCCTGATCCGGCAGGATACGGGGTGGAACTGGCCACCCCCGACAGCGAATACGTCCAGGCCTACAATGCCGTCACCTCCGATGTGTCCGTTGTCGGCCGCCCCTACATCAGCTACGGTGGCGAGCCGGGGCAGGCTCCGGTGGTCATGGCCGAGCGGCTGCTTGGCTGCTGGGTCTGGGACGTGATCAGCCCGGATACGTTTCGCAAGTGCACTTCCACCTTTTCCTAACCCGATTTGATTCAAAGCCCATGAAAAAACACGACATCGCTTCCTCCACACGAAATATCGGCATCATCGCCCACATCGACGCTGGCAAGACCACGCTGACCGAGCGCCTGCTTTTTTATGCGCACAAGATCCACAAGATTGGCGAGGTCCATGACGGCAACGCGACCATGGACTACCTTGAGGAAGAGCAGAAGCGGGGCATTACCATCACCTCGGCCTGCACCTCCGTGGTTTGGGAAGGCAGTCAGGTCAACATCATAGACACTCCCGGGCACGTTGATTTCAACGTCGAGGTGGAACGCTCCCTGCGGGTCTGCGACGGCGCGATCGTCGTCTTCTGCGCGGTCAACGGCATCGAGTCCCAGAGCGAGACCGTCTGGCGGCAGGCCCGCAAGTACGGGCTCCCGAGGCTCGTTTTCGTCAACAAGACCGACCGCCCCGGCGCTGATTACTGGAAGGTGGTCGCGGATATCCAGGCCCGCCTCGCGGTCAGGCCGCTGCCGGTGACGGTGCCGTCCGTATGCGTGGAGGGCGGGGTGCTGCATCTTTTGCGCGGCAAGGTCCTTGTCTTCGATGCGACGGATCAGGGCGCGACGGTGCATGAGTTTGATCCCACGGACGGGGACCGCGAACTTCTCGAAGCCAGACGCAAGGAACTGACGGAAGCCGCGGCCGATTTCGACGATCTGGTCATGGAGCGCTACCTGGCCGACGAAGTCATCGGCGAAACCGAGCTGCGGTCGGCCCTGCGCAAGGCGACCCTGACCGGGCAGGCCGTGCCTGTCTATTGCGGCAGCGCGCTCAAGAACATAGGCGTGCAGCCGCTCATGAACGGGATCGTTCATTTTTTGCCCTCTCCGGACGAATCGCACTCCCATGCCCACGTGCTGCGGCGCATGGAGGAGCAGAACGTCCGCGCGGACCAGTTCGTGGGCTTTGTCTTCAAGGTTCTCTTCGAGGGTGCGCACAAGAAGATCTTCATGCGCGTCTACAACGGTCGCATCGGTGAAAACAGCGCTGTGTACAATTCCCGGCTGGAGCGCTTCGAAAAGATCCACAAGCTCTACACGGTGCATGCCAACCGCTACGAGCCCATTCCCGAGGCCAGGACCGGCGAGATCGTCCTGGCCACCGGTCTCAAGGAATGCATCACCGGAGACACGCTTTTTTCCGGCAAGGCGACGTTGCGCCTTGAGAACATCGACATCATCCAGCCGGTCCTGAACGTGGCCCTGGTGCCGGGCAGCGCCAGCGACACGGACAAACTTCAAGCTTTGCTTCAAAGATACTGCATCGAAGATCCGACCCTGCAATCCTTCACGGACGAGGACACGGATCAGCTCATCGTGGCGGGCCTTGGCGAGCTGCACCTGGAGGTGGTTCTGGAGCGGCTGCGCCGCGAGAGCGGGGTGACTTTCCGCTACGGCAACCCGCAGGTCATTTTCCGCGAGACCATTGCCGCCGATGCGACGGCCGAGGGAAGCTGCCGCAAGCTCATCGGGGATCAGCAGCACCGCGCCCTGGTCCGGGTCATGGTCCGACCGGCCGCGCGTGGGCAGGGCAACCGTTGCGTCACCGAACTGCCGGCCACGAATCACACGGACATCGCCCTGAAGGCCATGGAGGACGCGCTGCAGGCCGGAATGCTCCAGGGTTGCCTGGTTTCGGACGTGGAGGCGACATTGCTTGAAGTTGCCCATTTCGAGGATGGGCTCACGGATCTGGGCGTGCGCATGGCCGCGCTGGAAGCCATGAAGTCGGCCCTGGTCAAGGCCTCGCCGGTCCTGCTCGAACCGATCATGGACGTTGAGCTGCGCATGCCGCAGGAATATGTCGGCGACTGTGTCAATCTGCTTGGAGCAAAGAACGCGCGCATCCTCGATGTTCGCACTTCGGATTACGAGTCCGGCATCACGGCCACGGCCCCCATGCGTCAGCTCTTCGGCTTCTCCACGGAGCTTCGGTCTCGGACCAAGGGCAAGGCGTTCTATTCGCTGGTTTTCAGCCGGTATGACGTGGTGGGATAACCACGGCAATGGGCCTGTTTTAGAACTCTTGCGATTGCTCGCAGTGGGTATTATAGTCTGGACAGTCTAGACAGATTAAAGGGGGCATCATGATTTCTTGGCAATTGCAGGAAGCAAAGAACAAGTTTTCCGAATTGATCGACCGAGCCACGTCGGAAGGACCTCAGGTCATTACGCGCCACGGGATCGAAGTCGCAGTGGTGATGCCTATCGCAGGCTACAGAAAACTGACGGCTCCGAAAAAGCGACTGGGCGATTTTCTGATGGACTCGCCTTTAAGGAGCAGTGGTGTCTGCATTGAAAGGGATCGGCGAACTGATCTGCGCGAGATCGACCTTTGAGTCAGAGATACCTTCTCGATACCTGTGTCATTTCTGAATTCGTAAAGCCAAGACCGGAGCTGAAGGTCGTGGAGTGGCTGAATTCCGTTGAGATGGACAATGCGTATCTGAGTGCGGTGACCATCGGCGAAATTCAGTTCGGGATCAGCAATCGTCCAGCGTCAAATCGCCGGACGGAACTTGAAGTTTGGCTGAATGAGGAACTTGCCGGGCAGTTCAACGGTCGCATCATCCCTCTGGATGCAAAGGTCTTTGTTGTGTGGGGAAAAATGACCGTCGCCAGGAAGCAGAAGGGTGAACCGATGGGTGTCATGGATTCGCTTATCGCGGCTACTGCTTTGCGGCATGATATGGTTCTCGTGACCCGAAATACGGCCGATTTCAAGAATATCGGGCTGAGCATGCTCAATCCCTGGATGTAAAAAGCTGTCATCAATCAATGGGAATGACTCTCTGGGAGTCAGTGTTGAACAAGCGGTTCAAAAAAAGCCCCTGATCCACAATGAGATCAGGGGCTTTTTTGCTGTCATGGGCGCGCTGCCGAAAAATGAGCGGGTCCGCGCCTACTGCACCTTTTCGATCGGGTAATCCAGGCCCTTCCATCCGAAGATGCCGCCGGGGAAGCGGTAGACGTTCTTGTAGCCCAGTTTCTTGGCCCACATCGCGCCGTTGTGGCTGCGCGTGCATTTCACGAAGCCGCAGTAGACGACGATGGTCTTGTCCTTGTCGGGGCCGAGCATGGCCTCGAAGTCGGCCTGGGACTTGCCGCCGGTTTCCTTGGTGTCCCATTCCTTCATATCCGGGATGGGGAAGAGGAACTGCAGCGCGCCGGGCACGTGCTCCTTCTTGTAACTGTCTTCGTAGGGCATGGTGTCGATGATGACCATGTCCTTGCCTTCGTCCATCATCTTCTTCAGTTCCGCGCCCGTGACCAGGTCGTAACCGGCGGCGGTGGTGTCGCGGAACAGTTTCACGGCTTCGGCTTCCTTGGTGACTTCGGCCTCGAACTTGGTATCGAAGAGGGCGAAGGATGGGCTTGCAACGAGCAGGCAAAACAGGCTCACCGCGAGGATGGCGATTTTCTTCATGCAGTTTCTTCCTTGGAGATAAAGGTTTTGATGGATCGGTAATGACCGGCGAACGTCCCTGGGCGCACGCCCATGACCTTTCGCCACGCATACAGTGTTGCCGCGCATCCGAGCATGATCAGATCCCTCCACAGCGCGTCGCGAATCCCTGCAAAGGCTTCGCCTTCGGTGTCTCCGGGGCCGTAGCAGCCGCAGTCGATGTCCAGGCCCATGTGCATCCCGTAGCCGAGGACGGCGATGAACATGAGGATCATGAGGGTGATGAGGCCAAGGCTGCCCCGGATATCGAAAATGAGCGCCACCGCGCCCATGATTTCGAGGAGGGGCAGGAAAACGGCCACGGGCGGGATCAATGGACCCGGCAGGATGCCGAAGGCGTCGATGGTCACGGCAAAGGTCATGGGGTCCAGAATCTTGGTGATTCCGGCCACAAGAAAAGCCAGCGCCAGCGCGATGCGCACTGCGGCATAAGACCAGGATTTCCAGTGAATTGGGATCATGCAATGACTATCTGGCCCGAGGCGGGCTTGCGGTCAAATCGTAATTTTTGATCCGTGGGTCGAAAACGGATCGGGATTATCGATGCGTGCTTCGGAGTACGGCTTTGATGACAGGTTTTCGCGGGCGCAGGCCGGTCGTTGACCGAGCCAGAAGTCAGGTTTCGGAAGGGTAGGCGGGCGGCTCCAGTGTGACGGGCGGCACGTGCGGTGCGAAGTCGCAGGGGGCGTGGAACACGACCCATTCGCCGCTGTAGGGGTGATGCAGGCCAAGCTGGCTGGCGTGGAGATGCAGGCGGTCGCCCTGCCGGGCGTCGCCGTAGAGGTTGTCGCCGATGATGGGGTGGCCAAGGCTGGCCATGTGCACCCGCAGCTGGTGGGATCGGCCGGTGTGGGGGCGCAGCAGGACCAGGGTGCTCTCTTCGGCGCGTTCAAGCACGAAATAGTCCGTCAGGGCCGGTTTGCCCGTGTCGTGGCAGACCATCTGCCTTGGACGGTTGGGCCAATCGCAGATGAGCGGCAGATCCACCTGCCCCGAGTCCTCGGCCAGCACGCCGGTAACCCTCGCCAGATATACCTTGCGGGTCAGGCGGTCCTGGAATTGCCCGCGCAGGGTCGCTTCGGCCTTGCGCCGCGTGGCCACGACCAGCACTCCGGAGGTGCCAAGGTCCAGGCGATGCACGGCCTGTGCCCCGGGATGGATTGCGCGCACCCGCGACAGGACCGAGTCCAAAAGCTCCGGAGTGCGGCCGGGCACGGACAGAAGGCCGCCCGGCTTGTTGACCACGATCATGTCCCGGTCTTCGTGGATGACGGTCAGCCAGGGTTCGGTCGGAGGATTGTAGTCCAGGGGCGTGAGGGTCATGGTGCGGCCGGTGCCTGCGCGGGAAGGGCGTCCTGATCTTTCAGGGCTTCCATGACCGGGTTGCTTGCGCTCAGGCAGACCATGAGGGGGAACCGGGGCGCCGCCGTGCGGACTCGGGCATTCACTGCAGAATCTCCGGAGACTCGGCGGTGGGCTCGAACACGCCGAGCTGGTCGAGTTGCCAGCCGACATCCTTGCCGATCATTTTCTTCTTGCGCACGGTGATCCACCAGATCCCCTTCCATTGCCATCCGGGGAGGGACATGACGTAGGTGGCCTGGCGTTGCAGGGATCTGGCGATGAGATCGACGGTGTCCTCCCGACGTTCCTGCGGGGTGAGCCCGGTGCGTCTCTCCAGCGTGGCGCGGCCCTGCAGATGCAATCCGAGCAGGTCGGTCAGCCCGTTTCCGGGAAAGCTCTGGATGAAGGCTCCGGGCACCGCCGGCAGGGTGTGTGCGTCCGGCGCGTTGGTGGTCGTCACGCCGGTCTTGTCGTCGTAAATGGTGACCAGTTCCACGAAGTGCTTGCCCATCCCGTAATAGAAAACCAGATAGGTTTTCTCTTCCGCGTTTTTCCAGGTCCGGCAAAACAGGGCCTGCTCCTTGGCCGCGATCTGGAAGTCGAACATGATGTCGTCGTCGAATCCATGCTCGTGGGCCCAATCCTCGGCCTGGCGGAGTGGCTGGCGCAGCTCCTGATCCGAGGGAACGTGCGAGCGAGGGACCATTCGCTCTCGGGGGGAGGACAGCGCATCGACGGTGATGCGCATGATCTTGACGGACAGAAACCAGGCTCCGATGAGGATGCCCAGCAGCACGAAAGGCAGAGTGGTCATGATTTCCCCACGAAAAGGATGTTGATTTTTCGACTATGCCGGACTGTGCAACAGCGCGTCCACTTCGTCCAGGACCATGGGCAGGATGCCGTCCACGATGCGTCCCACACCGTCGGCATTGGGATGCAGGCCGTCCTCAAGCAGCAGGCCAGGGTCGGAGATGACCCCGTCCAGGAAAAAAGGGTACAGGGGCAGGTCATACTTTTGGGCCAGATCGGGAAAAACCTGCTCGAACTCTTTGCGATAAGCCACTCCCCAATTGACCGGAGCACGCATTCCGGCCAGTATTACACGGGCTCCGGCCTCAAGGCACTCCTTGATCATGGCTTCGAGGTTGGCGCGCATGGGCGCGGGGTCAAGGCCGCGCAGGCCGTCGTTGGCGCCGAGCTCCAGGATGACCAGGTCGGGCTTGTCCTGCAGGGACCAGGCCAGGCGTGCCCGCCCGCCGCTTGAGGTGTCGCCGGACAGGCCGGCGTTGGTGACCCGGACCTTGCGTCCCTGGCTGAGCACCCGCTGCTCCAGCTGGGCGGCGAAAGACTTGGAGGGCGGCAGATTGTAGCCTGCGGTCAGGCTGTCCCCGAAGGCGAGAATATGGATTTCGGATTCCGCGCAAACTCCGCGGACCGGACACAATACGATCAGGGCCACGGCCCAGGTGATACCCCATACAAGGATGGATGACATGAATGCTTCCTCTTCTGTTGTGCTCTCGAATGTTCATTTGACGCTAACCGCCGGCTCGGGGCCGGTCAACATATTGAGCGGGGTCAATCTGCGGGTCGCCCAGGGCGAGACCCTGGCCGTGGTCGGCCCTTCCGGTTCGGGCAAGACGACCATGCTCATGCTCATGGCCGGGCTGGAGCGGCCGACCCTGGGCCAGGTGCAGGTGGCAGGCGTGGACCTGACCGCCCTGACCGAGGACGCGCTGTCACGCTTCAGACGCGAGCATCTGGGCATCGTCTTTCAGGCCTTTCATCTCATCCCGACCATGACGGCTCTTGAAAACGCGGCCCTGCCGCTGGAATTCGCCCATCATCCGCAGGCTCGCGGCCGGGCCCTGGAAGCGCTGGAGCAGGTCGGCCTCGGGCATCGCGGAAGCCATTATCCCTCGCAGCTCTCCGGCGGCGAGCAGCAGCGCGTGGCCCTGGCCCGCGCCTTTGCCGCGCGGCCACGGATCATTCTTGCCGACGAGCCCACGGGCAATCTGGACGAAGAGACCGGGGCGCGGGTCATGGAGCTGCTTTTTACCCTGCAGGCCGAAGAGAACGCGACCCTGGTCCTGGTCACCCATGACCGCTCCCTGGCCGAACGTTGCGACCGGGTGGCCACCATGCACTCCGGGCGCATGGAGGCATGATGGATACCAGGGATCTGCGACTGGCCCTGACGCTGTGCCGCCGCGAGCTGCGGGGCGGCCTGCGCGGTTTTGGCGTCTTTCTGGGCTGCCTGTTTCTGGGCGTTCTGGCCATCAGCGCCGTGGGGTCTCTGGGGCGCGCCCTCGAAGCCGGACTTGCCGGTGACGCCAAGGCCATCCTCGGCGGGGACGTGAGCGTGAGTCTCACCTCGCGAAGCTTGAGCGAGGACGAAGCGGCATATCTCGGTGGTTTCGGCGCACTGAGCCGGACCCTTTCCACGCGGACCATGGCCCGCACCGACGCACAGGAAGCGTCCGCCAGGTCCGTGCTGGTCGAGTTCAAGGGCGTGGACGCGCTCTATCCCCTGTACGGGCGCATGGAGCTGGAAGGCGGCAAAGAGGTGCAGGAGCTGCTGGCCGTCAGGGACGGTCTGCCCGGAGCCGTTGCCGACCGGGGACTCCTGACCAGACTTCAGGTTGCGGTGGGGGATGAGATCCGTGTCGGCGACGTGCGCTTCGCCCTGCGCGGGATCATCGAGCGCGAGCCGGACCGCGTGGTCGAATTCTTCAGCCTGGGGCCCCGGCTCATGGTCTCCGCCGACGCCTTCGGGCAGACCGGCCTGACCCAGCCGGGCAGCCTGTTCCGCGCCGAATATCTGCTGCGTCTTGACGGCGGGGACGCCGAGCAGGTGGTCGGCCGGATTCGCGCCGACAATCCCGATTCGGGTTGGCGGGTGCGCGATTACATGCATGCCGCGCCGCGAATCCGCACCGTGCTGGAGCGCCTGAGCGTGGACCTGACCCTGGTCGGACTGGGCGCGCTTCTGGTCGGCGGGCTCGGCATCGCGGGGGGTGTGCGCGGGTACCTTGGCGGGCGGCTCAACCACATGGCCGCCATGAAGTGCATGGGCGGTTCGAGCAGGGTGCTGTTCATCTCGTATCTTGCGCAGGTCCTGTTCCTGGGCTTTGTCGGCGCCTGCGCCGGGATGCTGGCCGGGAGCCTTGTGCCCTGGCTGGCCGGGCGGTTCTTTTCCGACGTCCTGCCCATCCAGGTCCGCAGCGGCATTTATCTCGCCCCGCTGATTCAGGCCGCCCTCTTCGGGCTGGTCACGACCCTGGCCTTTTCCATGCCGCCCCTCTTTCGCGCGGTCATGGTGCGCCCCTCGGGGATTTTCCGGGGCTACGTCTCGGCCGACATGGCGCGCATCCCGCGAGCCGCGATCCTGCCCACGGCCGCCGCCTTTGTCTTGCTGGCGCTGATGGTCTTCTGGTTCGCGGGCAACAACAGGCTCTCGGCATGGTTCGTGGGCGGCACCATCATGGCCTTCGTGCTCTTCAAGGGGCTGGCCCGGATCATCCGCTGGCTGGCGGCCAGGGCGCCGCGCTTGCCCTGGCCCAGCGCCCGCATCGGCGTGGCCAACATCCATCGCCCGGGCTCGCCCGGCGTGAGCCTGGTCTTTGCCCTGGGTTTTGGACTTACGGCCCTGGTGGCCGTGGTCATGGTCAATTCCAGTCTGACCAGGGCGCTGACCGCCGAGCTGGCCGAGGAGGCCCCGGACTTTTTCTTCATGGACATCCGTCCCGACCAGGTCGAGCGGTTTCGCGCCCTGGCCAACGACACCCCCGGCCTGTCGCGGCTGGATCTACGCCCCATGATCCGGGGGCGCATCGTGCGCATCGGCGACACGCCGGTGGAAAACGCCACCGTGGCCGAGGAGGTGGCCTGGGCCGTGCGCGGGGACCGGGGCCTTTCCTACAGCGAGGAATTTCCGCGCGGCAGCACCCTCCTGCGGGGCCAGTGGTGGGAGGGCGGGTATGCCGGTCCGCCGCTCATTTCCCTGACTTCCGACCTGGCCAAGGGGTTCGGTGTGGACCTTGGCGACACGCTGACCGTCAACGTTCTGGGCCGCAACCTGACCGGGACCATCGCCAGCATCCGCGAGGTCAACTGGCAGACCCTGGCCATGCAGTTCGCCATCATCTTCTCTCCCGGCACCCTCGACAATGCCCCGCAGACCTGGCTTGGGGCGGCCTACGGCGTGGACAACACGGAGGATCTGTACGCCCGCGCCACCCAGGCCTTTCCGGAGGTGGCCGTGATAACCATCCGCGAAGTGCTCGACAACGCGGCGCTGATTCTGACCCGCACGGTGCGCATCTTCCAGGTCATGGCCGGAGTGGCGCTGCTGGTCGGGTTTCTGGTGTTGGCCGGAGCCTTCTCGGCGGACCAGCACCGGCGCATTTACGACAGCGTTATCTACAAGGTCTGCGGCGCGACACGGCGCGACATACTGGCCATCCTCGTGGCTGAGTTTTCCCTGGCCGGACTGTTCACGGGCCTTGGCAGCCTTGCGCTCGGCACGCTTACGGCCTGGGGCGTGGTCCAGGGGTTGCTGCGCATGCAGTTCAGGCCGGACCTCGCCATGGGCCTATTGACCGTGCTGGCAGGGGTGGGGGTGTCGCTGTTCATGGGCCTGCTGGGCACCTGGCGCGTTCTGGGCCGCAAGGCCGCGCCGTTTCTGCGCAACGAATGACGCACTTGGATTTTTTGTGCGCAGAGTCGTCTGATTTGCCATACATCCGAATCTTTTCGGTCTGGTTTTGAGTCCAGATGAGTGTCCTTTTTCAACACGTTGAAATAGAGAGGCTTCTTTGACGGCAGCTTGGACGCATTCAGAAATTATGTACTTATTTTGTTCTTTTCGGCTCGGTTTGCCTAATATAAGTTTGCATTATTGTTCAGTTTCTTGTACAAGTTTTGTGATTGAATTTTGCACAGTCGTTCATTGCAATACGTAGAATCCCAACTCACGCAGTCAGGAGGTGTCATGTCTCGTTATCTCGCGTCCGCGCGGAGAATCCTCGCTCTGGGCACGGTTCTGTGCCTGACAGCCTTTGCCGGAACAGGACTCGCGGCCCTCGCGGATCTCGAAGGGACTCAGGGGCATGCGCCGGTTGATGGTCTTGCCGCGCTGGAAGGAGATGTCGGACATGCCGGGGCCACCCCTCCCGATGACGGAATAGTCTGCCAGCCCGGAAGCCCATGCCTGGAAGCCGCCACCCAGTTGCCGCTGCGCATCCTGCCGCGTCCGTTTTCCGCCATGTACCGCGATGCGGCCGCGAGCGAGGACGGAATCGTCCTGGCCAATGTTCCCGCTTTTCGTCCCCTCTATGTGTTCGACCGCCAGGGCCTTGACCTGAGCCAGGCTTCGGATCCACGCGGGTGGTACCAGGTCGGCCGTTCCAAGACCGAGCCCGAGGGCTGGATGCAGGCCAAGGACGTGCTCGAATGGCGGCAGGCCCTGCTGGTCTCCTACACCCATCCCGGCAATCCTCTTGAGGGGCGCAGGCCCGTGCTCATGTTCAACGACCGCGCCGCGCTTGAAGCCGTGGTCGACGACATGGACATGGCCGGCAAGGCCAAGGGCATCTACGACGCCATAGACGCCAAGAACATCCCGGACAGCGTGGTCAGCATGGAGCCGCAGCGCTTTGTGGACATCACCCGCCAATTCTACGTCCTGCCCATCCTGCAGTGGTCGCAGACCAGGATCGACGGCGACGACGCGCGCCTTTTGCAGCTGGCCGCCGCCGTGCCGAACAGCCGGGGGGCGGACACCCTTCAGAGTCCCGACTATCTGGAACAGGCGCAGGTGGGCCGCTCGGCGGGAGGGGCCACCATGCGCGACGTGAAGACCGATGTCGTCTTCGTCATCGACACCAGCCGCAGCATGCAGCCCTTCATCGACATGACCCGCGAGGCCGTGGCCGGGATGTCCAGGAAATTCAGCGCCGAGACCGCCGACCGTTTTCGCTTCGGCCTTGTGGTCTTCCGGGATTCCCTCGCGGCCGCGCCGCAGCTCGAATACGTGACCCGCAACCTGACGCCCGAGCTGGTGCCCGGCGAGCAGCTGGTCGAATTGCTTGAAAAGGACGCAGGAGCCACGGCCGTTGGCAGCGTGGACTATGCCGAGGAAGCCTTTGCCGGAGTGGACATGGCCCTGCATTCCAAATGGCGCGAGGGGGCGCTGCGCTTCGTCATTTTCGTCGGCGACGCCAGCTCCCATCCCAAGGGCCACCCCCAGAACACCACCGGCAAGGATGAGACCGACCTGCGCCGCGAATACGACGACGCCCAGGTGCATCTTTTCGCCATCCATCTGCAGGATCCCCGCGCCGCCGAGGATCATCCCCGGGCCCTGGCCCAGTTTTCCCATCTCGCCCGGGTGCGCGGCGACGCCGAGAGTTCCGCCATCAGGGAAGTCAACGCCTTCGAGGAACAGCAGTACCGTGATCTGGCCGATCATCTGACCAGCCGCATCAACGCCAAGCTCAATGAGACCATGGGTGGTTCCGTCGGTGCCGATGCAGCTGGCGCGGCCGACGCGGTCGGAGCGGCTCCGCTTGAGGAGTTCGACAAACTCTGGGAGGCCGCGCTCATCGAGTACGTTGGCAAGGAGGCGACCCCACCCAAGGACATCGTGGCCTGGACCCTGGACCGCGACCTGATCAATCCCGCCGACCGCGCCCTCGACGTGCGTGTTCTGGTCACGCGGGAACAGCTGTCCTCCCTGGCCCAGTCCCTGGATCAGGTCGTGCAGGCGCTGATGCGCGCCCAGGTCACCCAGGGGCAGTTCTTCGAGGCCCTGCAGAGCGTCTCCGGGCAGACCATGAAGCGCCCCGACGACATCGGAGGGGCGGCAACGCTGGCCGAGTCCGGGCTTTTGCCCGCCTTCATCCAGAGCCTGCCCTACAAGAGCGACATCCTGTCCCTGACCGACGACATGTTCGCGAGCATGACGGCGGAGCAGCGCTCGCAGCTGGAGTGGAGCGTCCTGGCCAAACTCGATCAGTACCGCACCATCAACGAGCAGGTTGATGCGTGGTTCCGTCTCAACGACACGGACCCGGACCAGGATCTGGTCTACCCGCTGCACCTGGACTACCTGCCCTAGGCGGGAGCGACATGGCTGAAGCGATCGCGCCCATGATCCGCCTGGACGGGCTCGTCAAGACGCGTTCCCAGAGCGAGAGCGTTTTCGAGCTGCAAGTGCCGCATTTCGCGGTTCGGCCCGGGCAGATGGTCGCGGTCATCGGCGAGAGTGGCTGCGGCAAGAGCACGCTGCTGGACACGCTCGCCCTGGTCATGGCTCCGACACGGGTCGAGCGCTTCGAGATCGCCTCCGGGGAAGCGACGGCTCCCAGCGACGTGGCCGCCCTGTGGGCCCGGGACGACGAGGACGGCTTGTCCGCGTTGCGTCGCGACCTGTTCGGCTACGTTCTGCAGACCGGCGGCCTGCTGCCTTTTCTGAGCGTGCGGCAGAACATCTGCCTGCCCGCGCGGATCAAGGGCGGCGACATGCTCGCGTCCCGGGTGGAGAGTCTGGCCGATCGTCTCGGGGTTGCCGGGTGCCTGGACCGGATGCCCGTGGCCCTGTCCATCGGGCAGCGACAGCGGGTGGCCATCCTGCGTGCCCTGGCACACCAGCCGCGTGTGGTCCTGGCCGACGAGCCCACGGCGGCCGTGGACAAGGCCCGGGCGCGGGCCATCATGGACGACATGCACCGTCTGGCCCGCGATGAAGCCGTGGCCGTGGTCGTGGTCACCCATGACGTGGATCTGGTCATGGACCGCGCCGACGTCGCCTACACCTTCGATACGCGCCAGGTCTCCGAACACGTCACCAGCTCGCTGTGCAGGCCGGTCCGGGAGGGCGCCCCATGACCGCCCCGCGTCCCCTGAAGCTCATCCCCGCCCTCGCCGCCCTGCACCTGCGGCACGAATGGATTCTGACCCTCTGTCTGGTCATCGCCCTGGCTGCGGTGATCTCCCCCCTGCTTGTCCTGCTTGGCCTGAAACACGGCACCATCCAGACCCTGCGCGAACGCCTGGTCGAGGACCCGGTTTTCCGTGAGATCCGCCCCTCGCAAACCAGGGAATACAGGCCCGAGTGGTTCGAGGATGTGGCCTCCTGGCCCGGCATCGGTTTTCTGACCCCGACCATCCTGCCCCTGTCCTCGGTCATCAGCGTGGTGCGCGGTGAGACGGGCAAGGCCGAACTCTTCGACCTCATCCCGACCGCGCCCGGCGACCCGCTGCTGCTTGAGAACGGCGGCATCGTGCCCGAGGACGGCGCGGCGGTGCTCACGGCCGAGGCCGCCCGGCGTCTCGGCGTGAAATCCGGCGGGGAGGTCGTGGCACGTGTGACGCGCTCCCGGGGAGGGCGCACGGAGAATGTCGAGGTCCGGCTCAAGGTCGCGGCCGTGCTCGATGCGCGGGCAGGCTCCCTGGCGCGGGTTTATGCGCCTCTTTCGTTCGTGCTCGACGTCGAGGCCTACAAGGAGGGCTACGCGGCCCCGGCGCGCGGCTGGGCCGGGGATACTCCGGAGCCCTATGCCAGCTTCGACGGGGCCGTGCTCGTGCTGCCCGAACCACTCCTTCCCATCAGCCGCTCGGGGCTGGTCATCAACACCGGGTTCGGCCGCATTGCCGACCTGACCCCGGAAGGGGCGCGGGAGCTGCTCGGATTTTCGCCGCCCCCGGGCCTTGCGATCTACAATCTGCTTTCACCGGGGACTTCCCTGACCGCCTCCAACCTGCGGGCCATCGAGCAGAAGCTGCGCGGATACACCCGCGTGCTCCTGCCCTATGTCCGTGATGTCGTGGTCAGGCGCGGGGCAGAGGAGCTGCGCCTCGTGGGCCTGTCCCTGGACGAGGAAGAGGCGCGGTTGCTCGGGGTTCCGCCGACGCCGTGGGGCGGATACGCCGGTCGGTTGCCAGAGGGAATTCCCGGCGTCCTGTGGCCCGCCGGCCAGGGTGTGCCCGCCGGAGAAACGCCGTCGCTGCGCAGCCAGGGCGTGTCCGAACTGGACTTCGATCTGCGTGCGGTCGGGGAGACCGCCCTTGAGCATCCGGTGGTGCCGGTGGAGCTTTTGGGGGTGCTGCGCACCGCCACGCAGCGCGCCGTGGCTTTCGACCGCGGCACGGGGCGTTTTGAAATGGCTCGCGGCGGGTATCGGGGCTTTCGGCTTTATGCCCAAGGCATCGACGATGTGCCCGGACTGTACCACCGGCTCAAGGGGCAGGGCATCGAGGTCATCGCCGAGGTCGAGGCCATCGAGCGCATCCAGGTCCTGGACCGGGGTCTGACCCGTCTCTTCTGGCTCATCGCGCTGCTGGGGCTTTTCGGGGGAACGGCGGTGCTGGTGGCCAGCCTGTACGCAGCCGTGGAGCGGCGCAGGCGCGACCTTGGGGTGCTCAGGCTGCTCGGTTTCGCGCGCAGGCATGTCTTTTTCTTTCCCATCGCACAGGGGCTCATGATCGCCGCGCTGGGCCTTGCGGCCGGATTTGGCGGCTACGCGGCCCTGGCTGCGACCATCAACCATGCCTTTGCCTCGGAGCTTGCTCCGGGCGAGGCTTTTTGCGTCTTGCCGGGGCCGTATGTTCCGGTTTTCTGTCTGACAACCCTCGCCCTGGCGGCTCTTGCCTCTCTGGCTGCCGCGTGGCGGGCGACATGCATTGATCCTGCGGAGGTCATTCGTGAGCAATGATGGCGTGAGGCCGGGCCGGCGACTTTCGGCCGTGATGTTTTTTCTCTTTTTCGCGGCGGCATGCGTGCTCAGTTACGCTGTCCTGATCACGGCGGCTCTGGCCGAAGCGCCGCCGCAGACCCCTTTCAACCCGAAACCGGCCGAGGGTGACCTGATCCTGCCCATGCCAGGCGACGGTCAGATGGTTTTTCGCAGGGTCCCGGTGCCGGGCAGCGGGTTCTGGGGCGACCAGAGCCGCATCATCCAGATCGGCGACGCGGCCGGCGGGATCTTCGAGGGGCTGCAACGCACCCAGATCAGCGGCTCCTTTCCATCCGGCCCGGACGGAACCTGGGAGCTGGTCATGGCCAAGTACGAGCTGACCCGAGGCCAGTTTGTCGCGGTCATGGGCATGGACGCGCTCCTGGCCGCCAGCGGTGATCCGGAGGACCAGAAACTGCCGACGCTGAAGGGCCGCGAGCTGCGCGACGCACTCATGATGCCGCTGGCCTATGTCGGTCATGGGGATGTGCTTGAGTTCATCCGCCGCTACAACCAGTGGCTGTTCGATCCCGCCCACCCCGAACGCGTCGAGGCCATGCCGCGAGTGGACGAGGCGCCCGGGTTCATGCGCCTGCCCACCGAGGACGAATGGGAATACTGCGCCCGTGGCGGCCTTGCAGCCATCCAGGCCGGGACTTTCGACAACGGTCTGCCTTTTCCGGCGGCCGAGGCCAACGAGTTCGCGTGGCACCTCGGAAACGCCAAGCATCAATTGCGGCCGGTGGGGCTGCGTAAGCCCGACGCGGGCGGCTTTCACGACCTCTTCGGCAACGCCCAGGAAATGACCTCGGGCCTGTTCCGGCCGGAAATCTGGCAGGGCAAGCCCGGCGGCGTGGCCGTGCGCGGCGGAAGCGTCTCGACCCCTCCGGCGGACCTGCGCAGCGCCCTGCGGGCCGAACTCGACGTCTACGCCTGGAACGTGGACGAGAAAAAGGTCGAGGAGCGGCGATCCTTCAACACCGGGGCGCGCCTGGCCATCGGGGCCAACGTGGTCGTGACCTCGGCCCAGCGCACCCGCATCGAGAAGGAATACGAGGCATACAAGGCCGAGCTGCGCAAGACCATGCCCGTGGGCCGCACCCTGGACAACCTGGTCAGCCAGGCTTCGGTGCAGATCGGGTCCGCCGACCCCATCATCGAGCGGCTGATCAAGGAGAATCCGGGCCTGCGCGAACCGCTTGGCGCCGTGCAGTCCACCCTGGAAAAGGCCCGCGAGCGCCTGGAACTGGCCCAGCGCGAGAGCGCGCGCAGCCTGGCCCAGGACGCGGCCCGCAACGGGGTCAACCTGTCCGTGTATCTTTCCCGGCTGGCGCGGCTGACGGACACCCTGGCCTTGGCCAGGGAACTCGCGGAAACATCCGCACGCTATCAGGAACAGGTCGCGGCAGTGGAGAAATCCATGGCCGAGCTTGAGACCGCGCTTGGCGAGCAGATGCAGGGCTACAAGGACAAGATCGGCACTCTTGGCGAATACGAGAAAGCGTACATCGATTTCGCCTTCACGGAGCTTGAGGCCCGGGAAATGACCAAGCGCGAACGTCTGGTCATGAAGCTGCTCAAGGGGCACGCCCAGAGCTTCGCGGATCAGCGCCGGGCCGACACCAACCTGTGGCTGGAAGAGTTCCGCAAGGGATTTGCCGAATTTTCTGATTCATAAAACAAATAATTTCAGGAGGATGAATTTATGAAAAAGATCGTGAAAGTGCTCGTCGTGGTGCTCCTGGTCTGCGCCCTTTTGCCAGGCTGCGCGACCATGTCCGACCAGAACCGCACCAAGGCCGAGGGCACGGGCGTCGGCGCCGTTGTCGGCGGGCTGCTCGGCTTCGCCATTGGTGGCGGACGCGGCGCGGCCATCGGAGCGGCGGCCGGTGCGGGATTGGGTTTTCTGGTCGGCAACGAGATCGCCAAGCGCAAGCAGGCCTATGCCAGCACCGAGGATTTCCTCGATGCCGAGATCGCAAACACCCAGGAGTTCAACAAGACCGCCATCGCCTACAACGCCAAGCTGTCCAAGGACGTGACCGCGCTGGAAAAGCAGTCGAAGACCCTGCGCGCCCAGTACGACAAGGGCACCGTGGACAAGAAGGTGCTGGTGGCCAAGAGCGACGAACTGCAGAAGAAGATCGATGCCAGCAAGAAGCTTGAGGACACCCTGGCCAAGGAGCTTGAGGTCCAGACCGCCATCCTGGCCGACGAGAAAAAGACCCGTCCGGCCGATGACCAGTACATCGTGCGTCTGCAAAAGGAAGTGAACACGCTGCAGAAGAACCTGGACAAGCTGCGCGACGGGAGCACCCAGCTGGCCCAGATCGATCAGAGGTTATCCGTATGAGGAGGAAGCTTCTCATCCCGATGCTGTTCGCGGCGATGCTCCTTGCCGGTTGCGCCGGTCAGCATGATCCGCGCACGGGCGGCTTTTTCGGCGGTGTCGCCGGTCTGGGCGGGGGCGGCTACAAGGATCGCGTGGCGGAACGCGAAGCCCGGCTCCAGGAATTGCGGGCCACGCAGAGCCAGCTCGATGCCGAGAAAGGTCAGCTTGAAGCCCAGAAATCGGCCGCCCAGGCCCAACTCGACAAGGATCAGGCGCGCGTGAAGGCCATGCAGACCGAGATAACGGCCCTCGACAAGAAAACCAAAAGCCTTGCCGCCAAGGATGGCGCGGACAAGCAGCGCGTGGCCGACCTGCAAAAAAGGGTCACCGACCTGAAAGGGAAAATGAACAAGCAGGCGTCCTCTCTGGATGATCTGGAAGGCAGCGGCCTTGGGGACGCGGACATGGACCTGCGCCGCAAACAGCTCGAAAAGCAGCGCGACTCGCTGCGCAAGGAATACGATCTGCTCATGAAGATGCAGATGGAGCTGGCCCAGTGAGGATTGCCGGTCTTCTGATCCTGGTCGTGACGGCGGTTTTCGCCACTCATGCGGGGGCGCTCTGCGCGCCCCTGGATGAGATCCGCCGGATTCTGCGGGAGGATGCCCTTGTGCCTCCTGCCCCGGAGGTCCTTGAGGCCCTGGACGAGGCCCGCCTGCCGGAGCTTTTGAAGCAGATCGATCCGTATGCGCGGTTTTTCCCGGCCCGTGAGTATCAGTCTCCCGCGACCGGACGCGAAGCCTGGATCGGCATCGGCGCGGAGCTTGTCGTGCGCGGCGACGAAATTTTCCTTTCGGTTTACAGGGGCGGGGCGGCTGATCTGGCCGGAGTGCCCGACCGTTCAAGGCTGCTCGAAATCGACGGCAGAAGCGTCGCCGGACTTGAGCCCGTGGCCGTGGCGTCTGCCTTGAAGGGCGAGGAGGACACCGCCGTGCGCCTGATGCTCATGCGGCCGGACGGGCGACAGGAGGCGGTCACGATCATCCGCGAGCCCTTCAAACCCCTTGATGTGGAGCCGGTCCCTCCGGGCGACCGCCAGGTGTTGCGCATCCGCGAATTCGTGGCCGGGATGACCAGGCCCGCGTTGCAGGCCACCATCGATTTTCTGGCCCGAAAGGGCGCGGCGCGGGACGGGCAGCTCATCATCGACCTGCGCGACGCAGGAGGCGGGGATCTTTACGAGGCCTTCGACATCGCGGGGATGTTTCTCCCGGCGGGCACGCTCCTGGGCTCGATACAGAGCCGTGATGGCCAGCCGCGCGAGGTTCGCTCTTCGTCCGGCGACAAATATCCCATGCCGCTGATCCTCATCGTGGGTCCGGACACGGCCAGCGCGGCCGAAATTTTCGCCGGGGCATTGCACCGGCAGGGCAGGGCGAAGCTCGTGGGCCAGCGCACCTACGGCAAATGCAGCTCCCAGACCGACGTCCGTCTGTCCGACGGTTCGGTTCTGCGCTATACGAACCGGGACGTGCTGCTTCCCGGCGGGGATTCCTGTTCCGGCGCGGGCCTGGCCCCGGACCTGGAGATGTCCGGCGCTACGCTTGGGAATCTGCCCATGCTCGTGCAGGAGGTGGACAGCGCATTCGCCCCGAAATGAGCCCGCGGTCCCGGCGGACCGGAACGCGGATTGAGCAGGCGAAATGTCTTGAGAGCATCGTGACGGATGGCAAAATGATCCAGGGTAAGTGAGTCTTCAAACGGAGAACGAGCATGATACGTCGCCTCGCCCTGACCGCAATGGTCCCGCTGGTGCTGTCCGGCTGTCTCATGGACGCCCTGTACGGGGACTTGCCCGACACGGTGCGCATGGAGCCGGGCATTCATGCGCTTGCCGGATTGAATAGCCCCTACGACGATTTCAACGCCGTGGCCGGGCCGCCGCCGCTGAAGATGGACGCCTTCATCGCTTTTGCCAGTAACGCGGACAGCAAGGGACAGCATTTCACCATCGACACCGGCCGCCTGCGCCTTTTGCAGAATCCGTATCCTGACCGCAGGCAGGCCCGTCCTCCCGCGCCGAAGTTGAGCGTGGAGCGCTACGGGGCCTTTTCCGCCATCCCCTTCTTTTCCGGCAACGTGCGCGGGCCGACGCCCCTGTTCCCGCCTGCTGATCCGGCCCGCGTTTATGACGAGCCTTTCCCGCCGCACATGACCAGGGGCTACCTCCTGACGGAAGAGCCTTTGCCCTGGAACGGCACCGGAGAGCTTCCCGGCGGCGGGGTGTGGGTCTTCGATTCGGATCACGAGGGCCGGCGCAACCTGTATCTGGTCGATACGGCCGGGGATGTGCGCCCCTTTTTCGGCAATCGCGCCGACTCGGACGAAGTCTACGCCACCTACGATTTCAAGCGGCATGAGCTGTATTTCAGTTCCAACCGCTCCGGAAAATACAGCATCTACCGTTACCGCAATCAGGGCGGCAGTCTCGATTTCGCGCACTGGCTTGCGGAGCCCTCGCGGGCGGACGGCATCGAACCGGTGGAAGAATTTGTTTCCTCCGGCAACACCATGGCCCCTTTTGTCCATGACGATCAACTGTTCATGGCCTCCGATCGTCCGGGCACCCTGGGCGGGTTTGACCTCTTTGTGTCGATCAGGTCTGAAAATGGTTGGCAGGCGCCCCGCAACCTTCAGGAATTCATGCCCAAAAATGTGCATGTGAACACCCTTGGTAACGAGTTCAGGCCCTCCATCCTCGGCCTGGGGCTCAAGAACCTTTATGATCTGCGGGTGCTCATGTTTTCGTCCGATCGCCCCGGTGGTAAAGGCGGCTACGATCTCTATGTCACGGCTCTCCCCGAGGAAGTCCGATGAGCGCACGGCATCATGCAATCAGGGATGACGTCCGGCCACCCCTAACAGCCCGTTCAAAAACGGCGATCTGCTGCGTCAGCGAAAAAATCTCACCATTTTTGAACGGTCTGAGAATTTTGAATTTTTCAAGAGTCAGCTAAGGGCGCACCCTGGCTGAGGCCGGGGAGTCCTTTGTCATGGGCTCGAAAAAGCAGTGTATTAAGGTTGATTTTATCGTGAAATGCGAATTGCCGCGGCATGAGTGCCGTGTGTGGAGGAATCATGAGGGTTTGGTTGTGCTTTGTTATTCTTTTCCTCGCCTCTCCGCTGCACGCTTCGGAGCCGGCCGTGGACACGCTTCCGCCCGAGCTGGTCAGGCTGCGGGACGAAGGGCAGCTCACAGTCAGGGCCCTGTGGGCCTGGAAGCTGGTCCCGGAGTCCACTGTGGGAATGGCCATGGAGTTTCGTGCATTGGGCCTGGACCTCATTTCCGCCGACAGGGCGCAGCTTGCTTCCTGGCTGGGGCAGGCAGACGAGGGGCAGATTGACCTCAGCAAAGCCCAGCGTGATGTTCTGGGACAGCTGATCAGCCGCATGGATGAAGGGTTGCCTTCGGGTGAGCAGCCCGCTTCAGAGACGTCCGTTGCCCAGGAGCCTTCCGTTGTCGATGCCAAGGCCGATGGCAAAGGCGAGGCCAAGGATCTTGGCGAAATGATCAGGGAACTTGGTGCTCAGGCAGAAGGCGGCGATCCGAAGGCGAAGGTCAGCCTGGCCCTGGCGGTCAAGGCTGGCGCTGGTGGATCGCCAGATCCGATCCGGTCCGTGGCCCTGCTTGAGGATGCCGCGGCAGCGGGTGATGCCGATGCCATGGCCCTTTTGGCTGATGAATACGAATCCGGTCTGTGGGTGCCCCAGAATGCGGAAAAGGCGGGGCAGCTGCGACGCAAAGCCGCCCAGGCAGGATCACAACTGGCGCAGTGGGGGCTCGAATGAACATCAGGGCATTGCAAAGGGCGGGCGTTTTATTTCTGGTTTTGGTGCTTGCAGGTGGCGGCGCATCTCTCGCCAATGAATTGAAGCAGCCCACACAGGCCGAGATCGCACAGCAGGTCGTAGTGGACGACAGCATGAAGGCGGTCATGAAATCCTTTCTCAAGGCCGGTCTGACGTACGATTCCCTCCCTGCGGGAGCCGGAGCGGAGGTTCGCGCGGCGCTTGAGTACTGGAAGGGGAACAAGGACGGGCTCAAGGAGTTTGCGGGCAGGCTCGGCAAGCTGGCCGGTTCCAACCGCGAGGAGCTGCTGGAGATGATCCGGAGCAAGAAGCTTCGGGAGTTTGCCGTCGTCGCGCTGGATGAGAGCGCTTCGGGGGCTTTTCACAATGTGGGCCCCGACGGCCTGAAAAAGCTCGTGGCCTACAGCGGCGACACCCTGGACGATGCCGGGGTCAGGGCGCTGAGCCTCCTGAACCGGGTCGAGGATGCCATCACCGCGACAGGCAAGGTCCCGGCGCATCTGACCGACGATCTGAAGACTGCCCTGAATCAACTTTCTCCCTCGCAGCTTCGGGCCGCCCGGAAACTCCTGTCCGAAAAGGGAACCAAGGCCGCCGTCAAGGATTACCTGGTCAAGAATCCCGGAGTCATAGGCACCTTTGTCGACGGCGTCTTCGTTCTGGCCTTCGACGTGCCTGCCCTCTTGGCCCTGAGCGACGCCGAGGAGGCGGCGGCCAGCGCCACGGGCACGGGTTTCGGCTTTGCGGCGCAGACGGCCGGGACGGCGGCCACCGCCGCCCTGGGAGGTGGCTTCCTGCCAGGCCTTGTGGTCAGCTGGACGAGTTCGCAGGTCAAGGAGTTGGTCACGGAGATGATCATGCTTCAGTACGACCGCGCCAATGCCGCCATGAAGGCGCAGTGGGCCAGTATGGAGCTGCGCATGAACGCCATTCGCGGCATGCTCAAGGTCGATGAACTGCTCAAGTCCGGCGATGTTTCCAAGGCCGCCGACTATCTGGCCAAGGTCGAACGTTACGCCATGGAACAGAATTTCCCGAGCGAGGGTATTTTCGAAAAAATACAGGACTTGAAAGGCATCGTGGCCAAGGCCGAGAAGCGCGGAGCCGCCAACCAGATCATCGCGCGGGCGCGGGTGCCGTATATGTACGGTTACCGGCTGGCCAGCCAGGGACGCAATCTGAGTCTGGCCCGGACGCACGTCGAGGAGGCACTGGCCGTGCTTCAGGAGGCACTTGGTCGGTATCCCGAGCTTGAAGACAGGGTGAGTCAGGTGCAGGGGCTGATTGCGCAGATCGACAGCATGATCGCCCAGACTCCCCCCCTGGGGCAGGCCACGGTCAGCGGGCCGGATTCGGTGGCGCCCGGAGAGGTCGCGCATTTCGAGGTCAGTCTGACCGGGGGCATCCCCGACTACCAGCCGGTGGACATGAGCGGCCACGGATTGTCCACAGGCGCGGTGTATTACTGGGAAGCCCCGGCAGAACCGGGTGTGCAGACCGTTACGTTCAGGATTCGGGACGATTCCGGAAAGATTGCCGAAGTGTCCAAGGACGTGGAGGTGGCCGGTGAAACGCAGGGCACGGAAGTAACGGGCGAGATATGGGAAATCTTGAAGCACACGCCGAAAATGAGAATCACCATGCCGCTCAAAACGCTCGAGATGACCATCACACCTGGCGGGAGAATCTCTTTTCCCGTGGATTACAAGTCGGGCGATTTCCAGATAAAGGGCACGGGCGCCTTGACGCTGTCCAAAGACGGACGAATGATCGAACTCTTGAGCATGGATACCGAAAGTATCGACATCAAATCCGGGGAGGTCTGGGGACAGGAAGAGTTGCGGGTCGGGCCTTTCAAACTGCACACTGCAGGCAAGAGAAATCATGACGTTCCGCATTCCGTAACCAATAGCTATAGCCTTTACTATGTTTACGCTTCCGGATTCAAAGAAGACAGAGGTACTCTACGCATGGGAGAAGCGGAATTCGGGTACGACAGCAGTAATAATTTCGTTAAACAGGGTTTCAAATGGTATGAAGTGCAACGGCTTGACACCTCATCCAATTACTACTCACACTTCGAGACGATATATATTCACTTTCTGGAGAATGAAGAATAAGTATCGATCATCAAGGAGGAAGGATGAGACGAGTTCTCATGGTACAGTTATTGGCAGTATCGATGTTTGGGATGATTTCGTGTCTGTTATGTACGACCTACGGTGTCGCCTTTGCCGCCACCGTCGAGATCGCCACCGGTCCAGACGGGCTCCTGCAGATGGAGCAGCAGGGTAAGGTCACGGTCCGCGCCCTGCGGGGCTGGGGCCGCCTTTCCGATACGTACGTCAAGCTGGCGCAGCGGATGCGGCAGGAGTCCGGCCTCGACCTTCTGGGGGCGAACCTGGATCAGGTCCGGCAGTGGAGCGCCGACCCGGCCCTGACGCAGTTCGGGGCCGAGCTGGCGAAGCTGGCCTCCTTCATGGAGGGCGGGGAGCATCTCGACTGGTCGACGCCCGCGCCGGGCGCTTCCGTGCCCGCGGGCACTCTCGTGCGCAGTGAGGGGACGCGCTGGGCCCAGACTGCGGATGGCCCCGTCGAAGGCCCGAGCGACGCACAGGCCGAGCCCGCACAGGTCGAGTCCGCACAAGTTAAACCTGTTCAGGCCGAGCCTGTCCAGGGGGCTGACACGGACACGACGGCCTCCCTGCCTCCGGTTGCCCCGAGCGATGCCGGGCCGGGGGATGGCGTGGAGTTTTCCATCAATGACCAGGTTGCGGGAACGTACAGGGTCAAGCTCCAGGCGGAGGGCCTTACTGTCGCAGGACCGCAGGACGATCCCTATTTCCAGCGGCGTTTACAGGTCGTGTTGCCCGGGGCTTCGGCCGTTCAGGAGGGAGAGAAGCGCTATTTCGACAAGCTTTCCGAGTATCTCAACGTCAAACCCGTGCTTGAAAACGACACCCCATACAGCCTTGTCCTCGGGTTCGCCACTCCGGACACTCCGGTGGTCATCCGCGTCGACGCTCCCGAGAATCCCGAGATCACCTTGAGCGAGCAGGAGATCCGGGACAAGGTCTCCTACCGCGTGACCGGCAAGGCGGTTTATGTCTATCGGCATGATGACGCCAACGGCGATGCCGAGATCGGCTTCGAAGAGAGTAAAGATGGCGAGGTGCGCTGGACCCCTCGCATCGACCCCGCCACCGACCGCCCAGTCGGGCCCCGGGTCCTTGGCATATACATGTCTTACAGGGTCAAGAAATTCATCGGAGATAACCAACTGGGCACCCTCAGCACCAGCCAGCACCGTATTGGCTGGGTCGTGGTGGCCATGCCGGGCGACGTGTACGAGCATGAAGGGGCGCTGTACGCCGTGGGCCAGGAAGAGTCCCTGACCGCCAAGGGAACGTCCGGTCCGGCTCCTGCACCGGAAAAGTTTGACTTCGAACTGTCACAATACGCCCTGGATACGGGAGCTATCAAGCTGTCCGACGACTTGCGCCACGTGGCCTGGATCGATGGTGAGAAAGAAGGAAAGAAGCGTGTTGTCGTTAACGGTGTCCCCGGAAAATGGTATGATGACATCAAGAGATACGGGATGCAGTTTTCGTCAGGAGCGGAAACCTTCTGCTTCAGGGCTGAATTCGGGGACAAGGAACTCTCCGTCTGCAACGGTGCCGACGGCTCGCTCTTCGATGACCTTGAGTTTCTGGTGATGAGCGATGACGGGGCCCATGTGCTGGTGGCAGGCAGTGTGGACGGCATGTACCGGGTATATCTCGACGGCAAGCAGGTGCGTGAGACGTCCAACCGCATGTGGGAAGGTGCCGTGGCTCGAAGCGGAAAGGGCGCCTGGATCGAGCGGGGGCGCGATCCCCAGACGGGCGCCGAGTTCGCCATGATCGTGACAACCGACGGTGCCGAGGGGCAGAAGTATCCGGCTATTCACGGCACTCCGCGTTTCACGCAGAATCGCGCCGAGCTTTACTACATCGCCGAAAAGGAGGGCGGGGACCGCTTTCTGGTGCGCGATGGGGAAGAATTGAAGCCCACCATGGGCTCCGGCTACAAGTTCACGGTGACCCCCGACAGCGCCTATTACGCCTATGTCGCGCAGTCCGACATGGTGAGGTCAATGGTTATCAATGGGCAGATCGGCCCTGATTTCAGTTCCATCTGGGATCCGGCCACCTTCAGCGCCGACGGCCAGCGGCACATCTATTCGGCCAAGAAGGAGGACGAAGCTTTTCTGGTGGTCGATGGGCAGATCTTTTCCCACGGTTTCGGAGCGCTCAAAAGCGTCATCGGCGAGACCTTCAGCCCCGACGGCAGCCGCTGGGCTGCGGGCTTTAAGCTTAGTGACGAGGAATATGTTGTCGTCGTGGACGGCAAGGAAGTCGGCCGAGGGCAGGGCTCACCCGCGCGCATCGTCTTCAGCCCCGACGGGACCAGGGTGGCCTGGCTGGAGAAGCAGAAGAAATCCTCGCGCGCCTACCTCGACGGCACGGCCGGGCCGGAGGTGCGGGACATCTTCGACGATGAGCCCCCGCAGTTCAGCCCCGACGGGCGTCATCTGGTCTACTTCACCCGCGACAAGGACAAGAAGATGCATATTGTCGTCTTCGGCGGCGAGGACCGCGTCCATGACATCATTCCGCCTCGCGCGGTGTTCGTGAAAGGTGGTCTCGAGTACCTGGCCATCGACGGGACGCACTTCCGGCGTGAGAGCATTTCCCTGGATTGAACAGACATGCCCCGCTACCGGATCAGGAGCGGGCTTTTTCATTGAACACAGGAGGTGGCATGGCAGTGGAAAAAAGAGCTTCGGCCAAAAAACATTCTTCGGGGGCGGCCCCGCTGACTCCGGAACAGACTGAGGCCTGGTTGCGCAAATACGGCCGGCACTCGCGCATCTACGCCTGGGGCTTTTTTGCCCTGCTCATGCCCGTGATCCTGGGCGTGATCTGGTGGGAAATGGGGGAGATAAACGAGGATGTGCTCTATTCCTTCGGCTTCGCGGCCGTGGTGACCTTTCTCCTGGCCAAATGGTCCCGCAAGCAGACGGCGAAAAGCTGGATCGGGGTGGTGGAGGAACTGTTCATGAAAAAGGTGCGCGTGCGCCGTGACGGGGACCAGCACGACGACATTTCCTACAAGCCCATGGCCAGGATCAGGACCGACAACGGGAAAAAAAGCACCCAGCATCTCTCACAGGAACTGTTTGAGTATTTTCGGCCCGGTGACAGGGTTTTCAAGGTTTCGGGCCTTGAAGTTCCGGAGAAGGTCACGCTGGACGGCGACCGCCGAGTCTGCCTGGCCTGCGGCAGCCTCTACAGCCAGGGAATCGGCACATGCCCCCGCTGCCGGGCCCCCGAGCCGGATCACGAGACTCTGGTGAGCCTGGCCGGGTAAAGCGGTCCTGGGCGCATCAAAAAGGCCGGGCACCGCGATGAGCGGTGCCCGGCCTGTCTTTTTGCAGAGGGGCCCGTGATGTGCCTCGCGCCCCGTCAGCCTAGGACTTTCCGAACTTGATCAGCGACTCCAGGAAATTGCGCAGGTCGTGCGTCACTTCGAGGGAACTCTTTCCGCCCGAGAGCAGGCGGATACGGCGGTCGCCCTCCAGGGGGTCGAGGCGGCCCGAGCCCATGTCTTCCATGATCTTGTTCATCTTTTCCCAGTAGTTCTTGTGCTTCATGAAGGCCTCGTAGTTGGCCTTGTCCGTCTTGGGCGGGGTCTTGTCTTCCATGAGGGGCAGCAGGCGTTTCTGGCATTCCTTGGACGTGCTGCGCGAGACCTCCACGTGTTTCTCGACGCGGCTGAAGTTGGGGTCGCCGCGCAGATGGTCGCCCTTGAACTGGTTGACGTCGGAGGTCTGCCCGGCCCAGGCCTTGTTGGCCCGCAGGATGCCGTTTTTCTCGATGACAGCCAGATCATTGTAGGCTTCGGAGTGACCTTTGGTGGTCACCGTCTCCCAGGATCGTTTGGGGTTCTGACCCGTGACTTCCGCGTAGGCCGCGTCCCATTTTTTCTGGGCATCGGCTTGCCAAAGACTTTCGGGCACTGGGCGGCCGTTCTTCCTGGGTGCGATGGGCAGCCCGTTTTCGTCGAACTTGACCTGCCGTGCGATGTCGTAGTCCGTGTTGACGCTCTTGCCGCTGTCGGCGTTGCGGATGGGGGCGAGTCCCTCGCGGTCCCACTCGGTGTCCATCTTTTCGTGGAAGCGTTTCTGCACGCGGTTGTGGACGCGGTCCATGCTGTTCACGAAGCGCTTGACCATCTCCTTGTTCTTGGGGCTGCGCTGGTGGGTCTTCATGATCATCTTGGCCTGGGGCGAGGCGTGGATCTTGGCCGAACGGTCGTCGAGTTCGCGCAGGATCTTCTTGATCTCCGTGGGCGGGGCCTTGTCGCGGCGGGCCTGCTGGAGCTTGTCGAAGGTTTTCTTGTAGGATGTGACGCGCGTGCGGGCGTCGGCCATCTGCGCCTTGTAGGCCTGCCGGTCGGCCTCGGTCAGGGGCCGGTTGAATCCGTCATCGGGGATGCCGGAAGGCTTGATCTTGCCGAGGCCCGCCGTGTTCTGCGCGTCCGGGGCCTCGACCTTGCCCGACGTTTTGGGCGCGTCAGGCGCGTCGGCGCGGGCACCCTTCACGGCTCCATAGCCCCGGGATACTCCTCTGGCCACGAAGCCCATGGCCTTGTCCATGGCGATGCCCTTTGCAACTTCCCAGCCCGCGCCCTTGAAGCCTTCCTCCCAGCCGCCGCCGCTCTCTACGGCGGCCTCGAAGCCCCGGTAGCCGTCCACGGCGATGCCGGTGAGCTGGTTGTAGGAACCGCCCACACGCAGGAAGGCTTCCTTGGGGCCACCCTCGACGTAGCCGACCGCGCCCTGGTAGACCCTGTTCACGGCCGGACCGCCCACGAAGGACAGGACCATGAGGGATTTGTCCGCAGTGCTCTTGACGGTTTCCGCCGTTTGCAGACAGGTGTCGGCCCACTCGGCGTCGGCGTCGGCCTTTTTCTTTTCCCCTTCCCAGTGCCCCGTGGCTACCCCGTACACTTCCTTGATGACCTCCGAGGCTTTGGCCGTGTCCGTGGCCGTCATGACCTCGGGGCTGAAGCCCTTGGCCACGATCGCGCGCACCTGGGCGGCCTTGTCGTAGGGCAGGGTGTCGGCCATGGCCAGAGCCTTCTTCATGGCCCGGTCGACCTTCTCCATCTTGCGCTGGTCGGCGGCGATGTTCTGGATGAACTGGCTGCGGGCGAAGTCGTCCCACTCGGAGCGGGTGTGCACGATGACGCCGGTCTTGAGGGTCTCGATGCGGTCCTGTTCGGACTGGAGGTTGGCCTTGGCGTTGAGGACGCGCATCTCCAGGTCGTGGCGGCGGTCAGGGTTCGTTTCCTTTGTGATGTCGGCGATGTCCCTGTCCATGTTGCGCTGGATGATGGCCACGTTGGCCGAGTGGAAATCGATGGCCTCCTGGTCGATGACGCGCCGATCTTCGGCGGGCAGGTCGTCGACGATGTGCAGGGGTGTGTCCTCGGGGCCAATTGCGACCTCGGGTTCCTGCGCTTCCTTGGCTTCCTCCTTTTTCTCTTCCTGGGGCTTCTGCTTTGCGGTGCCTGCCTCGGCGACCTGCTGCGGGGCGCCGCCGGCAATAAGCGCGTCGAACTGTTTCAGGCGGGCCTCTTCGGAGTCGGCCAGCTTTTCACTCATGGAAGCCCACTTCACGGCGGCGGCATGGAAGGATTCGCGCATGCGGTAATGGGCCAGGGCTTCCTGAATGGACGAGTCGTTCAGTTCGTGGCCGATGCCCGCACCGAGGATCTCCTTCAGCTGAGCCTCGGGGTCTTCGATGAGCTTGGCTGCTTCCAGACGTTCCGCTTGGATGCGGTCGTTCTTGATGCGAGCCTCCTCGAACAGGTCCTGGGAGATCTCGGAAAATTCCGGGAAAGGACCGCCCGTGTAGCGCTGGGCGTGGAGGATCCATGGTTCCCCGTCCTCGTCCGTGAATGTGTAATTGATTGTATCGCCCTCCAGGCCGGACAGCATATCGACGGTGTCCAGATCGATGCCCTCGACGTAGCCGTATTCCTTATCGTCGTAGGTGCCTGTGTCCAGAGCGATTCCGGAATACTTTTTGGGCTCTCCATGGGAATAAATCAGGAAGTGGTAGGGCTGATGCTTGATGGCACCGCCGTCCTTGCCCACGAAGTATTTGGGGTAGATGATGTAGCCGACCCATTCGCCTTCGGGGCCCGGCTGCTCCACCAGGGCCCGCAGAAAATCCTTGGCGCTCTTGTACTGCTTCTGGCCTTCGGCCATCAGAGCCTTGCCGTCGGGCGGATTGCCCAGGGCGACCAGTTCGGCCACGATCTCGTCCAGGCGCTTCTGGCAGGACAGGATCGTGTTGCGGTGTTGCCGGGCCAGGGTCATGGCGTTCATGGCCAGGGCCGGGTCGTCGGCCTCGGCCGCCCAGGCGATCTCCTCCACGGCCTCTTCGAGCCGGGCTCCGGCCTCGGCCACGGCCCCGCGCAGGGACAGGAACTCGCCCAGCAGCGGGTTGAATTTGTTCAGGTAGTCCACGGCGTCCGGGGAAGGGTACTGGCGCAGCACGCCCCAGGTCTTGCGGAAGGATTCCTCCTCGGCTTCGGACATGGGGCCGTAGACCATGCGCATGCCTTCCATGGCCGCGGCCACGGCTCCGTCCCACTGGGTAGGGGTCAGGGCGTTGATGTCCAGGAAGGGGGCGGGCTTCATGGGCGGCAGGGCGGCCGACTCGACGTTTGAGGCGGTGAAGGAGACGCCTGCTGTATTGGCAACGGCGTTGTCCCGGATCGGCGCGGATTCGTCCTCCTGTGCCGGGATTTCCGGGACCTCTTCGGCCAGGATCGCGGCCAGTTCCGCCTCCAGGGCCTCGTCATCGCTCGGTTCGCCTTGCGTGAAGCCTGAGGCAGTCTCCTGTGGAGCGCTGTCCGCGGTCGTCTCCATAGCTCCAGCCTCCCGCATGACCTCGACGACCCGGCCCAGGCTGTCCCGCTCAGC
The DNA here is from genome assembly GCF_014873765.1 of Desulfomicrobium macestii. Lineage (NCBI taxonomy): Bacteria > Pseudomonadati > Thermodesulfobacteriota > Desulfovibrionia > Desulfovibrionales > Desulfomicrobiaceae > Desulfomicrobium > Desulfomicrobium macestii. The sequence continues at coordinate 78,980 of NZ_JADBGG010000017.1, forward strand.
TGGGGAGAGCGCCGCGCCGTGCTCCTTGAGGATGGCGCCAAGCTGCTCGGGCGTGGCCCCGAGCACATCGATGCCCTTGCCGCGCAGTCCGGCCAGGGGCGCCATGTCGGCGGCGGGGATGCGGCCGTAGCCGACCAGGGCGCGCACGGTCAGGGCGTTTTTCTCGGCCAGGCCGCGCAGGGCCGCATCCGCTCCGGCTGCCTGGGAGACGGCAGCCGCGGAAACGGTCCTTCCCGAAACTGTGGCGCCAGAACCGGCCGCTGCCGTAACGGGACTCTGTCCACTTTGCCCAAGGGCCGAAGCGGCGCTGAAGATGCAAAGGAGGCACAGAAAGAGCGTGGCGCGAATGCAGGCTCGTACTTGAACGCAATTTGACTTGATCATGCGGCGCTGACTCCAGATAAGTTGTTTTAATTATTTGAATATAAACTATATATAAGTTCAGGGAAAAATGCAATTGCGCTGGCGAGGGCAGTGTCCTGAACAGGCCTTTGGCTTGCCCGACGCGGTATTTGCGGGTATCGGTTCAATTGTCTGGAAGCTGATGCTGGATTCTGGAAGATTACCGGTCATCGCGTTGATAGAACTGATGGAGCATCATTAAATCTTGGGAAAAATTGCAGATGCATTTCCTGGGTATGAAAGGAAAATCCATGATACGTCAAAAAATTGCTGTTTGTGTCTTGTCGTTATTCATGCCTGTTCTTTTGGCATGTAACGCTGCTGCGGATGAATTGGATCCTGAGGTGACGCAATTGTTGCAGCAATGTCTATCTTCCCCTGCACATACGCCTCCGGAAGTCATCAACGCCCTGCAAGAGATTGTGAACCGTGACAAGCAGAACATTCGGGAGCTGTTTGCACAAGAGGCCGTCCGCATTGGCGGAGGTGGTGATAGTGGTCTTGAATTCAAGAAAAGAGTTTTCGATGCCATGGATCGACGTCAGTTCAAGCTGGCGGATGAACTGGCCTTGCAGGTGGCCGAGGAACTTGGGGAGGGCGTTGAAATGGTCGTCCGGACGGGATCGTCCGGTTCGCGGCATATGCAGCTGAGCGGCAATGAGATAAAGGATATCCGTTACGATCTGCTGGTTTCCGATGACGATATTTCCTTTGTCGGCGCGCGGGCGAAAGAAGCGGCCGAACGCTTCAACGTGCTGAAAAAGAGCAAGGGGCTTGGCAACGCCCGGTGCACGGCATTCTCTCTGTCGACCATCACCGACTCCACCAGTTACGATTTGCTGGTGGAGCAGATTCGCAACAGGGAGGCTTTCGTGGGGGCTGCCGGTTTCGGAAGGATCCGTCAGGAAATGGTGGAAAAGGGGGGCGCGGTCATATTGACCAGGAAGGGCGGAAAAGTCGTTCCCGTGGCCCAGACGGTTCAGGACTACGTCGCCAAGAATGCGGGCAGCTCTCTGGCCGAAATCATGGACGTGGCCACCATCGCGGAAGATCTCAAGAAATTCGGGCCCCTGACCATGTATGCCAGCGCCGTGCGCCAGATGGAAAAGACCGGCGCGCAGCGGGAGAAGGTCAAATACCTGCTCCGCATCCATGCCGCCCTGGACGCAGCCGGATCTCTCGGTGAGGCGGAACTCATCGGTGGTGGGCGCAGCTCTTCGTATTTCAAGACGCTCGGGCAAGAGCTCAAAGACGTATATGACGACAAGACGGGTCAGGCGGCGGCCGCTTTTCTCAAGCGCAGAAATCCGGTGACCTTGCAGAGCGATGCCTTCGAAGCCGTGATGCTGAGCACGACCCGCAAACTGCAGAAGATGGTTGCCCAAGCGGAAAAAGAGGCGGGCAAGGGCGCGGTCAATATTGCCGGCCATCCTGAACTGCGGCGCATGATTCGCGAAATGGCCGCGGGATTCGCACTGTTCAACCAGACCGGCCACAAGAAGGTCATCGACGAAGTGGTGCCGACGATCCTCAGAAATCTGGGCTCTGACGCCGACATCAACCTGTTTTACAAGGTGCTCTATACGGCAACTTTTGACGCGGCCACGCTTTCCCCCAAGGGAGCGGAGGCTGCGGTGGGAAATGCCGTGGCGGTATGGACAGAGGCGCGGACAGCCGAAGGGCTCGTCGAGGGGATGCGCAAGGCCGGTCCGGAGGGTCGCCAGCTGCGGCAGACCCTGACCGAAGTCGGGGCGAAACGCCTGCCCGGAAAAGGTGCCGAGGGCGCGACCCAGTTGCGGAAAATTCTTGCCGAGCAGCACGGCGACGATTTTCTATGGAAAATGCTCACCAGCAATACCGCCAAGAAATTCCTGGTCGAGGGCATCTCGCTGGCGCCTTTTGCCGCCTATACCATGTACCAGGAGTGGCAGCGCGGAGAAATGAAGGACCTGAGCACCGCCGCCTTCGTGCTCATTGATTTCGTGCCCGGAGGCATGTCCGTCAAGTCGCTGGGCACCGAAGGCCTCACTCCGTCAACGGTGCTCATGTTCGCCAAGGAGGCTCTCTATTTTACTCCCGCCTGGCCCTTTGTCCTGGCTGGGGACGTTCTGTATCTGTCGTGGACCGTGGGGGGCGCCATTCAGCTGCAAAGCATCGGGGAAGGACTGGTCGATGTTCTGGTGTACACGAGTGAATTCGAGGACGTTGACGGCAAGCCGCATCTCAAGGGCGTTTCCCTTCCCGATGGCCAGTACTTCGACCGTGATCAAATATACGATTTTTTGTTCAAGACCAAGGCGGTCAAGGTTCGACATGCAATCTCCGGGTTTGAGTATTACATAAACAACCTTTCGGAAAAATCCTTCAAGGTCCTGGATGAACAGTTTGTTCCCAATGACGCCACCGTTCAGCAGATGCGCCTGGCCATCCAGCAGCACTTGGACGCCATAAACTGGAGCGAGGCCTCCAAATATTTTTCCAGGGGCGACCTTGGAGGGGCATGGGTCGGATATCTCAATTATCTCGCAGGATTCGAGTTTGTAGTCAAAGCGGCCAAGGGCCAGCCGTGGGCCAGGCTGTACGAGCATCTCAAGCAACAGATGGCTGATCGGCGCACCATAGTGGCCCAGACCATCATGGTGCCGCAGCTCATCCTGATGGCCGAGGAAAAGAGGGCCACTCTCGACGCTTCCCGGGAATTGCCTGGGCAGCTCGCCGCTTTGCAGGAGAAGTTTGAACAGATGCGGGGATCTTCCTTGGAGGTCCGCCTGGCCGATGTCGTCGGCACTCAGGCTGGCAGGGAAGGAGACAAGCTGAGTCAGGGAACCGCGGAAGATAAGCTGCTTGCTTCGGGAGAATACTGGCAGAATGCCTTGAACCTCTATCAGCGCATCTGGAATCTGAGCGTTCCAATTCAGCCGGGTATTGAAGAAAGAACCGGTTACTCAAGGGTCAAGCCGCTTGGTTTCGCATGGACCGGTGATCCTGTCGATGATCTGCGCAAGGCGGAGCAGTCCAAGGAAGGGTTCGCCCTGGATCTGGGTATGATCAGGCGGGATTTGATCAGGATAGCCAAACATACGCCCGATGTGAATGATCCCGTTGACGGGCAGGCGTTTGAGATTTTGTGTGGCGTGGTTTTTCCCTGGAGAACCGTGCTTGACGCTTCCGACAATCCCGGAACGACCAGGAGTTCCGCCTTTGAAAAGGAATACGCGCAGGCACTGGAAAAGGTCAGGGCTCTTTATGGCTTGAGTCTGGAATTGCAGGATCAGGTGGACAAGGGGGCGATCCTGAAAACGGATCGGAATTTCTTTGTGCTGGACACCCCGCTCAAGGCTGAACTGCTGCTGAACGACAAACGTCTGGCCGAGTCCCTGGCTGATGGAAGCCTGAAACTCACCTGGTCGGCCGGGCCGCACAACACGGTCAGAAACGATGACGTCCTGCATGCCAGGATTACCACCCCGCAGCTTGAACCGGTCACGATCACTGTCCTTTTTGAGCAGACGGGCGTCACCAAGGCCCAGGGGGCGCTGGCCCTGACCCTGCCCGTGCGCGCCGGAGACGGCTTCCTGTCTGTAAGCGTTCAGCCCGCCGAGGCTGCTCCGGGACAAAAGCTGACGGCTGTGGCCGCCGTTCCTGAACGTTTTTTCGGAGACGCCGGGTTTGGTTATCGCTGGCGTTGCGAAAACTGCGAACTGGACGCCAGGGACCTGTCCTCTGTCGGACTCAGCGCAGGGAAGCCCGGTAAAGGGGCTGCCGTGGTCGATCTGGTCGTGGCCGGACCGGATGGCGAGATGCTTGTGCTGGCTTCGGGACGGGCAGGGTTTGTCGTGCAGGATCAAGCGCTTCCGCCTAAAACCGAAAAGGAGCCCGAGGCAGCGGAGGGCGCGGACAAGGAACAGGACAAGCAGAAGAAAACCGTGGAAGCAGATCCGCAGCCGAAGGCCAAGGATGAGCAGGAAAAAGACGTGAAGCCGCCAGAAAAACAGGCTGTCGATGCGACTCCAGCCGGAGACGGTCAGGCTCCCGGACAGTCGTCCGCACGGCCTGCGGCGGAGGAAGCCTGGTTCAAGTCGAGCCTGTCAGGTGGCTGGAAGATCGAACATAACAGGGCACGTCTCTGGGCGGTCAGGATGACTCGCGAGATCGCGGGCAAATCCGATATGTGTCGGCCGCAGACCGTGCGCGGAACCATCAGCGCCAAGCTTGAAAGCAGTTTTGTGCCCAAGCCCGGAGAGATCGACGCCAAGTTGCGCTATCTCGTCGAAAACAACGGCTTCTATCCAGACGAAGAGGGCATTCAGTCTTTTTCCATCGGCAAGTACAAGGGCCGCATGATCACCACCACCTTCAAGTACAAGAACGGCTTTGGCAATCCCATGGCCGGGTACCGGGACGGAACGGCTCACTCTTTTGGCTATGCCATCGTCCTGCACGAGACCGAGCGGCGCATGATCAGCGTCAATTTCAGCGTCTCGGCCGGAAGCTGCTGGGACAATTCCGGCAAGGACAACGCCCTGGCCCAAGTCAAGGCGGCTCGGGGCGAGGCTTTGGGCATTATCCAGGGCCTCAGCCTGCACGAGACCGAGCAGGAGAGCCCGGTCACGGCAGGAGTTCCCGTCGTTCAAGTTGAGCAGGCCGACGAGGAAAAGGAAAAGGATAAGAAATATCAGCTCACCCTGACCCGCGTGTCTCCCGCGTCGGGGCCTGTGATCGTCGGCATTCCCGTGACCTTCAAGGCCACTTTGAGCGGCGACAAGCCCGAGGGCGAGGTGCGCTACCAGTTCGAGCCGCACCCGGACGTGGCCTTCACGCCCCATGAGGGACCCTCGGCCTCGACCACGGCCGTGTTCTCCGTGCCCGGAAAGGTCGGCGTGTGGGTCACTGCCGTGGACAAGACGGGCACCATCGCAACTTCCGATCAGCTGGAAATCGAGATTCAAAAGCCCGTCCTGGAGTTGTCCATGGAGCCAAAAGCTCCCTTCGTGGGGCAGGAGGTCAAGGCCAGGCTTACGGTCAAACCCGAGGTCAAGGACATTGATTTTCGCTGGATGCCCGTGCCCGGCAATGCCAAGCACATATCGACCTCCAAGGATAACAGAGAGCTCGTCTTTTACTTGAAGGATGAAAAGGCGGCCGAAATCCAGGTCAGTGCGCGCGTGCCCTTCAGCGGCGAGGATCTGGGCGAGGCCAAGGCCTCCGTTGCCGCCAGGAAGTATGCGGTCACGGTTTCCGCGCCCAAGGCGCAGGGACCGCCGCCTCGGGTCTGGAAGGAAGGGGTGGGCCTTGTGACCGTGGACAAGGCCATCGCCGTGGACCAGATCGTGGAATTCTCCGTGGCCTTGCAGCCTGCTGCACTCAGCGGGCCGGTCAAATACCAGTGGAAAGTCGAGAATGGCCCCTGCCGCGTCAGCAACCCAAGTTCAAGCGTGGCCCGCGTCACCGCCAACGCCGCCGGGACATGCGAGTTGTCCGTGACCGTGCGCGACCGCAACGATGTGGAGCTGGGAGTCGGGCAGGGCAGTTTCAGCGCCAGCGTGACCCAGGAAGCCGTCAGGCAGGGCGAGCAGAAGGCGCAAGCCGGCGGCGAAGCGCAAAAACTGGTGCAGAACGCTCCGGCCAAGGCGCGCAAGGGCGATTACGACGGCGCCATAGGGGACGCCGAGGAAGCAGCCCGGCTTGATCCCAAGAACACGGCGGCCAAGGCACTGGCGGACAAGCTGCGAAGTGAGAAGGAAAGGATTCATGCGCAGCTGGAGAAGACCAGGAAGTTCATGGAAGAGAGGAGGTACAACGAGGCGCAAAGGGAGCTTACTGTCGCCCAGAATCTGAACACGTACTATCCGCCCATCCGTGAGATGGAGGAGACGCTCAGGAAACACTGGAGCGCCTGGAACCAGGAGGTCAACCAGAAAAATTACGAGATCCGCGAGGCAATCGAAAAGAAGGAGTTCGGCAAGGCTCTTGAAATGGCGGCTGCTTGGCGGACCTCGACGGTCATTGCTCCCCACTCGGAAAAGGAGCTCAAGCAGAACGAGAATTGGGCGCGCAAGTGGCAGACCCAAAAAATGGTGCAGGTCACGCTGCTGCGGGAAGCCGGGGATATGGTCAAAGAGTACGACTATGCCGGTGCAGTGAAGCGTTTCGAGCAGGGATTTCTGAACTGGAACAATGTATTCAGTGGAATCGAGCCGGAATACAGGGAGGCCAGGGAACTGCAGGCCAGGGCCGCCAAGGCCGACAAGCGCCTGCGCGAGATCGTGCCCCTGCTTGAAACCGTGATCAAAACCAAGACGCGCTCGCCCGCCGACATCGAGCGTGGCACGCGCCTGGCCGATGAGGCCGTGGCCCTGCAGCCGAATAACCAGCAGTTTGCGCAGTGGCGCGACATGCTGCGCGATGAAGCGGCCGGGGCAGCTTCGGGCCAGAGCGGTCCGGCCGGATCTGCGGCAGGGGAGCAGGCCGCAAGGGAATTGTGGCAGGAAGCCGAAAAATTGCAGCTTGAGAACGACTATGTCGGGGCGTTGCAGAAATACAGGGAAGGCCTGAAGCTTCATGCGGATCCGGCCATCGAGAACCGGGTCAAGACCCTGGAAAAATATGTGGCTGTGACCAAGGGCTCAAAGCCTGCGACTTCCGGTAAATCCGTCCAGACTGAACCAGCTTCGACCAAGCCTGTGGACACTCTGCCGGCCAAACAACATGCTGACGCGACGAAGTCGGGCAGTCTGGTGGGCGAGTGGGAGATTCTGAGCCCCGGCCACAAGGGGAAGCTGCTGATTCTGGAACAGGGCGGAGCGGGCTTTTCCGGCCGTGCCTATCCCGATCAGCCTGATCACGACACCGTGATTGAGGGCCTCATCGATGGAACCAGGATCTCCTTCGTCAGGACTGGCTGGAAGCGGTTCGCCAACCTGCGTCAGGACTTCACAGGTACTCTTGGGGTCGATGATGCGGGGAAGGATGTGATGAAGGGCTCGTTCTCCCAGAACGGCAAGGGTTCAACCACATGGTCGGCGACACGGGTCGGGCCCGTCCAGGCTGTGCCGTCCGTTCCGGAGAAGGGGCCCGCCGCCGAGGCACCGTCAGCCGCGCCACCTGCGGCAGCCAGGGACGCGGATGTCGCCCCGGCCGCAAGCTCCATCAATATGCTTGGCGAATGGAATCATGTCGGGAACGGGCACACGACAAAATTGATCGTCGGCAAGCAGGGCGGCAATGCATTTTCCGGAGTCATGCATGGAAACCCGCTGATAAACGGGTTGGTTGACGGAAACAAAGTCACCTTCACCCGCGATATTCCCCAGCGTCAGGATTATACGGGAACGCTCACGGTCGGGCCCGATGGCGCCATGAGCATGAGCGGAACGTTTACGCAGAAAGGTTCAAAAGGATTGTATAAATGGTCTTCCAGCAAACCGGCTCCGCAGGAAGAGTCACAGACGGCTGGTCAGCAAACGTCCCCGCCCCTTTCATCCGCGTCACCAGACAACGAAGCCGATGCGAAAACATCTGGCGGGGCGGGCTGGAAAGCCGTGACCATAGGCAATGTGAGCTTCGCGGTTCCGGCATCATGGGGACACAAGACCATGAAAGAGCCGAGCGTGGAGGAACTTAATCTTTACTGGGACGGCAGTTTTGATGCGCCTCTGCATGGGTTATCCGGAGGAGTCTCGATCGATTACGCCCGTGCCAAATCCGATCTATCCGGATCTCGAACCTTGCGCCTGGGTGGGGTGGAAGTCCTGCGGGTCGACGATGGCCCTGCCATGAACCTGCTTTTTCCGCCCATGTCCGGCAACCGGGGCGTGGCTCTGGTGGTCTTTCGTGGACCGGGCGGCAATCAGGCCACCATCGATGCGCTGCTGAAAACCTTTCGCGTCAATGGTCAGGCCGTGCCGGGCGACGGCAAGGCCCTGACCACCGGGCAGAAATATCGAGAGGGGATGCGCTGGGTGAGCGCGTCGAATCCGGGCCATTATCTGGAACGCAGGACCACGGCCAAGGGCGTGCGCTGGATCGAGCACGATGGCGGCAAGGTGCTGTTCGAATTCGAGGAGAAGGGCGGGTCGAGCACGCATGGCTCCGTCACGATCTTTGATCCGTCACGAAACATCTCGGGCGTGCTGTATCCGGACAGGTTTGAATTCAGCCGGGACGGCAGGAAGCTGGGTTCGCACCAGGGCGGCTGGAAATAGCCTTTAGCGCTCGTAGAGCGTCTGCCCCTCGCGGTCTATCTGTTCTCGCAGTCCGGGGCGGTCGATGGTGTCGAGAAGGGACAGGTCGATCATCCAGGGCAGGAGCATGTCGTCAAGGTCGCTCATGATGCCCAAAAGGTGGTTGTGGGTCAGTTTTTCGCCGACCAGGGTCAGTTCGATGTCCGAACCGGGCTTGAACGTGCCCGTGGCGCGGGAACCGTAAAGGATGGCCTTTTCCACTTCCGGGTACAGGGCCAGGGCGGCCTGGATTTCCTCGATGGCCTCTTCGGGCAGTCCGAAACGCATCAGATGTCTTCCTCGTTCATGCCGGCCTCAAGCCTGGCCGACAGAGCATTAAAAGCGTGAGAGTGTTGGCACGTTAACCGCGATACGGTTTGCCACGTCCGGATAACAGGCATGTGAACTCAGATTGCGGTCCTTGCTCATGTCCATCCATATCTGACAATTTTCATATTTTAGATGGGGTTGCACGATCAGGCAAGCGTTCAGCCATGGCGGGCATCGCGTCAAATCTCCCATAATGCCTTTGACGGTTTCCGGCCCGGACGATATCCCATGGCCTGGCCGCGGACGGAAGCCCGGCACATTCTTGAAAAAAAGGGGGGATGGGCATGAAGGACGTCATCATCTGGGGTACAGGGCAGGGCGGGCGTATGATCGCGAGCCTGCTGAACGCCGACATCACCGTCAGGGCCTATTGCGACAGCGATGAAAAAAAATGGGGCGGCATGGTGGACAAAATCCCCGTCGTCCCGCCCGAGGCTGTTCCGGAGCTGGCACCCGACGCCGTCTTCATCTCCATGCTCAACAAGGACGCCTGCGCCGAGGTGCGGGCGCGTCTGGAGGGCATGAATATCGCCGCGAGGGTCGTAACGGCGCCGGAACTGCGCCAGACCTTCGACCTGCGTCTGGCCGCGCTGAAGATGATCGCCATGGAGGTGCGGGAGCGGGGCGTGCCCGGGGCCGTGGCCGAGCTTGGCGTGTATCGGGGGGACTTCGCCGTGGAACTGAACCGCCTCTTTCCCGAACGCAGCCTCTACCTCTTCGACACCTTCAGCGGGTTCGATCCGCGAGACGTGGCGGTAGAGGGGGACGGGAAATTTTCACGGGCGGCAGTGGGGGACTTCGCGGACACCAGCGTCGAAGCGGTGCGCGAGCGGCTGCCATTCCCTGACAGGGCCGTGTTTAGGGTCGGCTATTTTCCGGAAACGGCCAGGGGGCTGGATGAGGAATTCGCCGTGGTCAGCCTGGACGCGGATCTCTACAAGCCCATTCTCGACGGCCTGCATTATTTCTACCCGCGGATGTCGCATGGCGGATACATCATCATCCACGACTACAACAACGCCAGATTCAGCGGCGTCAGGCAGGCCGTGCGGGAGTTCTGCGAGGAGCAGGGAGTGTTCGTCGTCCCCCTGTCCGACCTGCACGGCACGGGGATCATCGTCAGGCCGTAAGCCCGGTCCGTCTTCCTTCCCGGGCGGGCCGTCCCGAGCGGACGGCCCCTCTGGCGGGTCAGCCGCGCCTGAGCCGCGCCCTGCCTACTTGCACTGGTCCAGGACCATGCGTCCGGATTGTCCGCATTTGGGGCAGCGGATGCCGGACTCCGACCCTTCGCATTCCACGCAATACTTCGCAAAGCAGCTGATGCACCGATACAGCACGGGGTGCGGTATTTCCTTGCCGCAACTCGGGCAGACGTCTTTTTTTTGTTCCATGGCGGATTCTCCTTGAGTTTGGGGATCGATTCCGCCGCAAGCATCCGAATAACTGGCATCCGTCGCCGGCGGAAAGTCTTCTTCCGCTCTTTGCGGGAATTATGTCAAGAAGGGCATGTGGTGCGCGGCGGGGGATAGTCGTCCGGCATCGAGTCGGGCTGAGGGCATGTAACGCTCTGTTATCTTATCGAAATGTCACGGCGCAAAGGTACATTATAAACCCTGCAATTTCTTGGGCATGAGCAGCGGGCGTCACTCCAGATGCTTGGCCTGCCTCTTTCCGGGGCCGGATGTATTTATGGCTTCCAGCGACCTGGGATGAAAAGTCATGTTGTCCGAAATCACCAGGGGCAGGGGGCGGCCCTTGACTTTCAGAAGGTCGGCGGCAATGGCGTTGGCCGCCTCGTTTTTAGATAGCCCAAGCTCCTCGGTCAGGTAGGCGAAAAGCAGTTCCGCCAGGCGTTTCAGGGCAATCTGCCAGGTGGACAGCGTCGCGCCGTACAGCCATTTCGAAAACCGCAGAAATCCCGCGTAGACATTCTGATCCGGCCACAGCAGGCGCACACTGCCATTGAAGTTTCCGCTGTTGTAGAGCAGATCCCAGAACCGGGCCAAGCGTTTTAGGTCCTGCATGGGGTTGAAATCAATCAGGTTGTTGGCCAGTATTTCGTATGGGGGATATGGCAGATAGGTCATTCCATGTACGGCATCGTGCCTGTTCAGGGTGGTGCCGGACAGTTTTTTCAGGACGCCCAGCTGGATTTCCGCCCTGGTCAGGCCCGCCAGGCGGTTCAGGTTGCGGCCAAAGCTGTCCGCGCTTTCCCCGGGTAGCCCTATGATCAGGTCCACATGCAGATGGGCATTGGTCTTTTCTTCCAGAAAGCGCAGGTTGGCCGTGATCCTGTCCATGTCCAGCCGCCGGTGGATGGACGCGGCCACATCCGCATTCAGGGTCTGGATGCCGACTTCCAGTTGCAGGGTGCCCGGAGGAAACTTGGCAAGCTGTTCCCGCAATTCATCGGGAAAATGTTCGGGCACGACTTCAAAATGGACCAGAAACGGTGGTTCCCGGCGCAGGAAAAAATCCAGGATCGGCCCGACCCGCTGCATGCTCAGGTTGAAAGTCCGGTCGATGAACTTGAAGTTGCGCGCCCCCCGCTCCCAGAGCGTGGCCAGTTCGCGCAGAAACCGCTCCGGGTCGAAATAGCGGACCTTTTTGTCGATGGAGGACAGGCAGAATTCACAGGAAAAGGGGCAGCCCCTGGAAGCTTCCACATAAATGACCCGGTGGGCGATGTCCTCGTCGGTGTACAGGTCGTACGGCATGACAAGGCGGTCCGGATCGGGCGGGCTGGCCGTGATGATCCGGGGCATCCCGGTGTCGCCTGACAGATACGAGGAGCAGAGCTGATGGAATTGCTCTTCTCCTTCGCCGCGGATCACGTGGTCGGCCAGGGAAAAATCAAGCCGGTGCGGAAAATGGCTGACTTCCGGCCCGCCCAGAACAAGCAGCGTCTCGGGCGCGAGGGTTTTGAGAATGCGTACCAGCTGTTCGCATTCTCTCCCGTTCCAGATGTAGACGCCAAGGCCGATGATTCTGGGACGGTGCGCCAGGATTTTTTCAGCAATGTCGATCAGTTGTTCCGAAATGACGAATTCCTGGATAACGGCCCGTGGCCGCAGGTCATGCAGATTGGCATGCAGGTAGCGCAGGCCGATGGCGGGGTGGATATACCGCGCATTGAGCGTGGTGAGAACAATGTCATGCATAGGCGGATGTTGGTGTTGCCCCTGTTGAACCGGCCGACGTTTGCGGGATGCTGTCGGCGATTTTCGTAAGGTGGCGCTGGCCTGGCCTGCCGCATTCTGGCGATGGAGGCCTCGTTCTCGCTGACGTTTTTCAATATCTCCAGTCAAGTCGATGGAGTCAAGGCAATGGTCTGTTCGTCGTGCCGCTTTTCCGTAACGCTTGACCCACGCTGAATATTTTTGCAGGCACTTCGTTGCATCGCTGAAGACACGGCGCCGCCCTTGGGCCCGGACCATGGGCCGACCCCGGATACAATCGCAACACCTCATGAAAAATTACTATATCAACGACAAACGGAAACTGGCGCGCCGACGTCGGCTCATCCCGATCCTCCTGGCCGGTCTGGTCATTGTTTGCGCGCTGTACCTGGCATGGTCGCACCGGCAGGATATCCTCGCCGTGTTCGGCAGCCCCGCCGAGGACTCCGTCGCCACGGACAACGCCACCACAGACAACGCGACCATGGGCAACGCCACCATGGCCAACGCCACGGCGGTCGCGGCCGAAGTGCCGGAACCGCCCAGGCGGGAGCCCGTGCAGGAATGTCGGATCCAGGACGGCGACACTCTGAGCTCCATCTTCGATAAGCACCTCATCTCCCAGACGACCCTGTTCCAGATCATGGACGCCGACGAGCAGATTCTGGCCCTGGACATCCTGCGCCCCGGGAACACGCTGACGTTCACCTTCAATCCCGACTGGAGCCTGGAACGGATGGTGCTCTCCGTGAATCCGGCCCGGCAGGTCGTCTATCGGCGGGTTGACGCGGAAAATTTCGAGTTCGAGGAAGTCATCCACCCCGGCACCTGGGTGCAGCAGACCCTGGCTGGCGGCATAGAGGGCAGCTTTTTTGTCTCCGCCCAGAACGCGGGCCTGAACGATCAGGAAGTGGCGAGCATCGCGGAGCTGCTCAAGGGACGCATCAACTTTCGCCGCGACCTGCAGGCTGGGGACACGTTTCAGGTCGTGCGCAGGCAGCAGTACGTCGGTGACGAGTTCACAGGCGAGAGCCAGATCCTGGGCATCCGCATCATCTGCCGGAAACGGACCTATGACGCCTATCTGTTCTCGGACGGCAAGTACTACGACCGCGAGGGCAACAGCCTCATGCGCGCCTTTGTCCGCTATCCGTTCAAGGGCAGCCAGCGACTGTCGTCGGCCTTCAATCCCAGGCGGCGCCACCCGGTCACCGGCAGGGTCTCCCCGCACAACGGCGCCGATTTCCGCATGTCCGTGGGCACGCCCATATTCGCCCCGGGCGATGGCGTGGTCACACGCACCCTCCAGCACCGTTTCGCCGGTAAATACATCGAAATCCGGCACAGCGACCGCTACTCGACCCGCTACCTGCATTTGAGCAAATTCCTGGTCCGCAAGGGGCAAAGGGTCAAACGCGGCGACAAGATCGCCCTGTCCGGCAACACCGGCCGGTCCACCGGCCCCCATCTGCATTACGAGTTCCATGTCGCGGGGCGTCCGGTCGATCCGGTCACGGCGCCCATCCCGATCATGTCCTCCATTTCCAAGAAGGATCGCGCCGCCTTCAAGGCCAAGGTTGCGGAGCTGACGGCCGACATGGACCTGGCCAAAGCCGTCGATGGCCCGCGCCTCTCGCAGGCCGCGACCACGAACTAACCCACCGGCAGGCCGCGCCTCTTCCGATCGCCAGACGTTCCTGTTTTTCTGCACTATCGATGGCGTCGTGCCGCAGTCGCAAGCGCTTCCGGGCGTTTTCAAGGCTGATAGGTGTACTCGTAATACTGGTGCACGGCACCGTGGGCGATGGCCATTCCGCAACCGTGGCCCACGAAACGGACGGTCACGACCTGCTTGTCTCCCTTCTTGGGGTTGTTCCCAAACGAGATTTTGTAGGTTGTCTGCGTAACCTTGGGGTTTTTGTCGACCCAGACAGATTTCCATTGGAACCCGGAGGAGAAAAGGCTCGCCTTGGGGGGCGGGTAGTTGTGCTCCCTGTGGCGGCCGTCGTAAATTTCGAGTCCGCATGACCAGACCGGCCCCGTGGAGCCTTCCGCCTTGTCGACTTTCAGCTGGATTTCCACCTCTTCTCCCGGCGCGGCCGAGACCGGCAGCGGCGACCAGCTGGCCGCGTAGTCGAATATCCAGGTGGCGCTTCGATCCTTCACGGCGATGTGGATCGAGGCGGATGTCTTTGCACCCTGAACCTTGACGGTATTGAAACGAGAGCTTTCGAGGATGTCCTGCCAGGTTCTTGTCAGCATCCAGCGTCCGCCGCCTTCGGCTACCACCGGAGCGGGCTCGAGGGCGTCCTCTTTTTCCGTAATGTCGATCGATATGGAGTCCTTGGCCAAGAACGCTCCGCTCGCGCTCTCCAGCCGGACTTCGGGACGGAAGCTGTCACCGGCCTTCAGGTTCGTGTAGGTGTGGCTCGTCTTCGACGAGCCCCCCGGCTGCACGTCCTCGGAGAAGGACGCCCCGTCGCCGAAATTCCACACGAAGCGATAGCCGTCATCGGGGCGGGCGGCCGCCTCGAACTCGTGCGTGACCTGGGTGGCGCCCTCGGCCATCTCGTATGTCACGATGCGCGGCGGCTGGATGGTGACCGTTGTCTCCTTTTCCTTATAGGTCCAGGGTTCGCTTTTGAAGCGCCTTGTTCCCGCTTCGATCTCCACATGGGCCGTCTGGCCGTCCTCGATGCCATAGAATTCCTCTTCCTCGGTCAGGGCGTGTTCGCCCAGGGGCGCGTAAAGGCGCAATTTCCTCTTCTCAAGGGTGCCGTCGGCCTTTTCGATGGCTTCGAGTTTGCCCTTGCGGAAATGCAGCGCGCGCCTGCTGACCGGCTTCCCGTCGCGGGCGATGACCAGTGTCGCCGGACCCGTGTATTCGATCGCAAGCCCGTACGCCTTCCAGGCCACGTCCTGTTCCTTGTGATGCGTCATGTCCGTATCGACCTCGATCACGTACCTCGAATACTCGGCCTCGCCGGGCACTTCCCCTTTTTCCACGCCTTTTTCGGCAAAGGCCGAGACAAGCTCCATGGTCGGAAAAAACATGTCCATCAGATCCGCGTTGGCATGGATCGCTATGGGCAGCAGCACCTTGGCCTGACTGGGCGCGTAGGCGTTCGGGATGTGATAGCGCCCCGTGGCGCCCGAGAAGGAGGCCGCGGACTCCAGTGGGTCGATCCAGATGGACTGGTCCGGGTCGAACCAGTGAAAACTGAGGCGCTCCTGCGCCATGGGTACCCGCGTCCAGTCGAAGGCTCCCCCTTGTCCGTCGTAGCGTTTCACTCTGCGTTTGATCAGATAGCCCTGAACAAGGGTCGCGCTTTCACGCAGATCGGAAAATTGCGGAGACGGATAGGCGTGCGCCAGGAGCGGGTCGTAATTGTTCGGAATGATTTTGGAAGCCTTGTCGTGGATCGTGTCCTCGGAATAGAAATGCCTGTTGGTGAAGCCCGCCACTTCGCGGACCAGACGCTCGGGATCCTGGAGGGTTCCGCCAGCGCTGGCCAGGATGGGCTGCAGTCGCGGATCAAGGAAGGGGTCTGCGGCGGCGGCACGGACATGTTCGCTGAAGATGCGCGTCTCGATGGGTTCGTCGAGGGGGTGGGAGTCGTTGCGGACGTGCGCTGGCTGCGTCATGTCGCCCATCATGTGCATGGCCTCGCCCAGCGCCCGGTACGCCAGGGCGAGATAGACGCTGCGTTGGTCGGCATGGTCGATCGGAGCCAGATTCAGGTTGAGTTTGAAATGATTCGGCGCGAGCGTGGGCGGCAGGGGAACGCTGTCGTCGACCTCCATGGCGAGCTTGTAATAGGTCAGCCCCTGCCGGAAGCTGAACGGATTGTCCGGGTGGTCCAGCCCCCAGGTCTTTGCGTCGATGCCGGGAGCTTCATACAGGACTCCATGGGCCCAGAACTGATCCGTCAGGTATGGCTTCACAAGGCCAAGGGGGTCGTAGAAATGCCGTACCGAGGCATACAGGTGCGGTTCGTCGGCCCAGTCTCCGCCCACGATGATCCACTGCGGCATCGTGAAGGAACCCTCGGCGATCGTGTAATGCCCGATGTCAAGGCCGGAGCTGGTCACGGCGATGCCCCGGCAGGGTTGCTGGCGCAATTCGTCCGGCAATGGTCCCAGAAGATACTTCTTCTTGCCTTCCATCTGCCTGTAGAAAACATTGACCGCTTCGTAG
Source organism: Desulfomicrobium macestii (assembly GCF_014873765.1). NCBI lineage: Bacteria > Pseudomonadati > Thermodesulfobacteriota > Desulfovibrionia > Desulfovibrionales > Desulfomicrobiaceae > Desulfomicrobium > Desulfomicrobium macestii. The sequence continues at coordinate 95,311 of NZ_JADBGG010000017.1, forward strand.
TTGATCTGCCGATGCGTTCCCTGGTTCCAGGCCAGGCCGTCATGCGTTGCGGCAAGAAAAAGAAGCAGAAGCGCAGTGCAGAAAAGTTTGATCTTCATGAGCAAGCCCCTTCAGAAATCGGCCAGAAACCAGGTGTCGCCATCTTTCATCCACCTTGCATAGAAGGTGAATCCGTCCAGTTCCAGTGCATACTCGGCAGTTCTGAGCGTTGCGTCCTTTTCCGGCTCGGCGGGAGGACTCAGGAACGTGATTTCCGCCGATTCGAACAGGGCGCCAAACGACGGCATGGCGTCGGGATTGGCCGCGAACAGAGCCGCGTAGACGTCGCGCCGGTCCTTGGCAATGAGGGCCGTAGCCCCCGTGATGTCCTTGCGGTCCATGGCCTGCCGGAAATCGTTCTGCCGCTGTCCGATGGCCTGCTTCTCGGCCTGCAGGTCCGGAGTGTTTCGCCAGTCGTAATCGTCCGTACCGAGCAGATCAGAGTCTTGTACGGGCGCCGCGCCAAGCACCGGGACAGGCACCGGGACAGGCGCCGGGACAGGCGGGGCCGTCTGCGGTTCGCCGCCCGCGTGTTCCGGTCCATCGGGCAGAGTCGCGGCAGTGGCGTTCGCCTGACGGGCCGCGAATTCCTGCATGTATTTGGCCAGCGCTTCCAGGGCGTCGACATGTTTGGCCAGGGACCCGGCATTTGCGCTTTTTGCCTCTTGGGCCAGAGACTGAATTTTCTGCACGTCTGCTCCGAGAATGTCGATTCCGCCTTGATGCAGCTCCAGGGCAAGCCGCATGAACGGGGCAGGCAGCATGTTCCAGCCACGCAGGGCCCGGACGGTGAGTTTGCCCTCCTGTTCCAGTTCCCGCATCTCCTGTCCGGCGGAATCCGGCGCGCAGGTGGCCGGGTTGGACAGGGGCCAAATCAGGAAGCAAAGGGTGCCTGTCAACACCGCCGCCAATCTCAACGTATGCAAAACCGCCATGTTCGCGTCTCCCTCTCCCCAGCGTTCAGTTTCCACACGTCCATACCCGAATCGGGGCACAAAAAATAGTTTTCGTTTGTGCCGCGCATGGCGCGCGGAAGATTTGGCATGAGCGGCCGCCGGTACCGGGAATTCCTATCCAAAGAAAGGAGGATGCCCTTCTTGCCAACTCGTTTGTGCGAAATTCCGGGTATCCTCGTTTTTCCCTGCAAGTATTTTGAGCCGTTGTGGCAAAATGTGTGCGGATCAATCATTTTAGCATTTGACTTTTTCGGGAAATTGTCATTTTCGGACTCTCTTGTTATTCATGCCTTGAACCTAAGCAACCTTGCAAAGACCTGTATGGTTTTACTTGCGCTTAGCGTTTCCCTCCCTGCAAGTATGAGTTCCAATTTTATGTCGATGTTCATTTTTTGCGACAAAAATGTTGTATGTTGCCAGCGTTATTGCGTGGCAAGATTGCTGCCCTGACAGATAAAATTATCGAAAGAGAGGAATACCCATGACCATACGAGTGAAATTGCTCCTCATAGCCTGCATTGCCATTCTCGGGTTCCTGAGCGTTTTTCTTGTCAACGAATACGGCAACAGCAGGCAGGCCCGGGCCGCCCATCTCTTCGAGACCGGGCTGGATGTTGAAATTCTCATGCTTGAGGCTCGCCGCGCGGAAAAGGATTTTCTGGCCCGCAAGGACCTGTCTCATGTCGATCTGGTCGCGGCCAGTGTCGAGGAGGCCATGGGTCTCCTGGAAACCATGCGCGACTCCGAAATGGCAGGCCGGGCCCAGACGGTCGGCGGCCTGATGCGCGAATATCTGGCGGCTTTTTCCGTCGTCGTCGAAAACATGAAGAGCCAGGGGCTGAACGAGAATGAAGGGTTCACGGGCGATCTTCGCGCCTCGGTTCACGCCGTCGAGGAGATGGTCGGTGCCCAGGAGGACGACACGCTCATGGCCCAGATGCTCATGCTCCGGCGTAGGGAAAAGGATTTCATGCTGCGGGGTGAGTCTAAATATTTGGATTCATTTAAAAAAGATGCCAGTGTTATGCGGTCGGGAATCGAAGGCTCAGAGCTGTACGATGATGCAGCCCGGAAAAAGCTGCGCGAGCTCCTGTCCGCCTATGAAGACTCCTTCGCCAAGTATGTCGCCGCAGCCGAGGACATCGCCGCCAACCAGGAGCGGTTCCGGGAGGTGATCCGGACCACCGAGCCTCTCATCGAAGAGATGGCCTCGGCCGCCCGGGCCATCGTGGAGCGTGAGGATGCCATGGCCAGGAGGATATCCCTCCTTGGCGTTCTCTGCTTTTCCGCCCTGACGCTCGGCGGCATCGCCCTTGTGATGCGTTCCATCACCGCGCCCCTGAACCATCTCGCGGCCCAGAGCCTCAAGGTCTCGGAAGGCGACTATACCGTGCACTTCACCTACACGGCCCGAGACGCCATCGGCAGCCTGTCGGACGCCATGAATACCATGGTCGAGCGCACCAAGGAGATGCTCGGAGAAATCAACGCGGCCACACGGGCCCTGGCCGCGTCTTCCTCGGAGCTTTCCGCCGTTTCCTCCCAGATGGCCGACGGCTCGGTTCGGACCGCCGATCTGGCCAACTCCGTCAGCGCCGCTTCCGAGGAGGTCAGCGCCAGCATGCATACCGTTTCCGCCTCCATGGAGCAGGCCGCCGTGAACATGAACACCGTGGCAGCGGCCGCCGAGGAGATGAGCGCCACCATCCACGAGATAGCCGGTAGCTCCGAGCGGGCGAAGAACACGACGGAAAGCGCCGTGGACAAGGCAGCCCAGGCCTCGGTGAGAGTCGACAGACTTGGCGCGGCGGCCAGGGAAATCGGGGCTGTCACGGAGACCATCACGGCCATTTCCGCCCAGACCAACCTTCTGGCGCTGAACGCGACCATCGAAGCGGCACGGGCCGGCGATGCGGGCAAGGGCTTCGCAGTGGTTGCCAACGAGATCAAGGAACTGGCGTTGCAGACGTCCAGGGCCACCGAGGATATCCGGGAGCGCATCGGCGGCATCCAGGCGGTGACCGGCGACACCGTGGCCGAGATAGCGGCCATATCCACCGTCTTCGGTGACATGAACGTCATCGTCGGAGGCATCGCGGCGGCCGTGGAGGAACAGTCCGCGACCACTCGCGACATCGCCGAGAACGTGGGACAGGCTTCGTCAGGAATCACGGAAATCAATGAGAACGTTGCCGCCAGTTCGACCATGACCCGTACCATCAGCACGGACATCGCCAAGGTACGGACCGCCTCCGATGAAATGACCACCAGCAGCAGGACCGTGCAGCAGAGTGCGGCGGAGCTTTCGAACCTGGCCGAGCGGTTGGCGGAACTCGTGTCCCGTTTCCGGATTTGAAGCCCGCCATGACGCGTCATAACCGTATGACATCATAACCCGCGGCCCCTCTGAGTCGCGCCCGTGTGCTTGGATTCCGGTGCCGCAAAGGCAATTCGTTGTGTGGCGAGGATGTTACATGCGATTTTTTAGTTGGAACAAACGCGTGTCGCGATCATACTCATTTACGGATTTGAAAATGTCATACAGTTGAGCTGCGTGGTCTTCCCCCGGGGTGCCGCTGTGATCCCGGGACCTGAAGATCCCGCGACGGGAGAAGCGCTGCCATGCGCCCATGAATAATGATCATCGACGACGGGGCCAGCATCTGCAAGGCCCTTTACGACTTCCTGGATGATTTCGATGAGTTCGATCTGCGCAGGGTGCCCTCGGCCGAGGGCGCCCTGGCCGAACTTGAACACCAAGCCCCCGGGCGTGGTTATGGGGCTGGGGTTTACGGTCTCCTATTTCATCGTCACACGCAGCCACAAGGGCCGCATGCGCGTGGAGTCCGCCCCGGGCGAAGACACGCGGTTCATCGTGGAATTGCCCTTGACGGGAGGCGTTCGAGGATCAGGTTCCGAAGAGTGCCTGGATGGATGAGCGCCGGAACGTCGGTGGCGAATTCCGGCCGATCGGAAGTCCGTTGATTTCAAGAACCCGGGTCAGCCTGAGGCTGTGAGGCCACGAGGAAAAGATCCGGGGTCTGATTTTCGATGTCGCTCAATCATGACGCCTCTTTCGCAAGAAATCGATCCGGTCATCCCGGACCAGATCCGCCAGCCTGTGCGTGTGGCTGACACGTCGTGACCAGAGGCCGGGGTTTTCGAGGCGAATACGTGTCCTCTTCACGCCCCTCCTTTTTGCCTGTTTCGCCTACTTTCCCCTTCGATGTCGCCGTGCCGGTTCCATGACCGTCCCCGGGCGGCAACCATTTCGCGTCCAAGCCCCACGAAGCGAATACTGACCATCTTTCCCCCCCCTTTTTTTGGGCTGTGTCCATTTTCAAACACGACTTGGAGGTTGTCTGGGTACCCTTGGCATTCCTGTCGACCCGGGTAGACTGCCGTTTGGACATCGCCCATCAATCATGCTAACGGCAACTTCATGGCTTCCTTTCTGATTTTGTTGGGGAATATTTTTTGGAATTTCCACGTAGATGTGTCAGGTTGTTATGAGAAGATGATATTTTGCCTTAATAATTCCATGCATATGCAAGCTGTCTTCTTCTTTTTGCACCGATCTTGCAGCGCAGGTAAAAAAGGAAAATGGTCAAATCCGTATTCAGTGCTTTCACTTCACTCGCCGCAACAGGCATGAAAAGACCTCTGCTTGGGATCGCCTCCGGCATTGTGTTCGTCGGCCTGATTCTCGCGGTGCTCGTCTATTTTGATCTTCACGAGCAGCTGGTCGCATTGCTGGAGTGGATAGACGCGCAGGGTGTGATGGCCGGAGTCTACTTCATCCTGCTGATGGCGGCGGTAGTGGTCCTCCTTTTGCCGGGCTTTTTCGTCACCACGGGTGCCGGCTTCGTGTTCGGCGTCATCGAGGGGACCGCGCTGGTCGTGGCGGGCACGGCCATCGGCGCGTCGCTGGCCTTTCTGATCGCCCGTCACCTGCTTGGCGAGCGCGCCTCGCGGTTCATCGTCAGTCACGGCAGGTTGCAGGTCGTCAGCGACGAAATGGCGCGTCACGACTTGAAAGTCGTGATGCTCACCCGGCTGATCCCGTTCTTTCCGGGCAAGATTTCCAATTATCTCTTCGGACTGACACGGTTCACGTTCAAGGGCTTCGTGCTCGGTTCGCTGATCGGGTTCATTCCGTTTTCGTTGCACAACGTCTACCTGGGCTCGATCACCGCCGATCTGGCAAGCCTTTTGCGGGGCGAGATGGAGCGCTCGCCGTTGCAGTGGGCGATATATGGCCTGGGGTTCGTCATGACGATCGTTGCGTTGCTCTATTTCAACAAACTGGCGCGGCGGGCCCTGGCGGAGTATTCGCGGGAAAGCGAAGGCGCGCAGGGCGGCAAGCCCGGGCCTGAAGCAGGGGAAAGGGCAGGACCCGCCAAGGACAGCTCATGAAATTTTCGAAATGGACCTTTTTGCAATACATCATACGGCGTGCGGCGCGTCGCCAGGGTTTCCTCGATCCGATCGAACTGCTCGCGCGGCTCCGCAGTTTCGCGCAGCCCTCCGAAGTGGGCGAACCGGTTGAACTGTTGCGTGCGGGTGTCGTGTTTCACGCGCGCGGCCTGATCAACAGTCGCGTGATCCAGTACAACATGGACTGGGTGTGGCCCTACTGGGTCGAACGCCAGTTCAACCCCAATGACGAATCATTCATTCCACGCGCCTTTTCGGTCTCGCATATCAATCTCACCCATCGCAACTGGACCGCGCTCGGTTATCCCGACTGCGAGGAATTTCCGCTGGTCGATCCGCGCGGCCTCCTGACGCCCTGCCTGGACGGCTGGTCCCTAGATGGCTGGGTGTGCACGGAAGGTGGGCGCAACCTGTTTCCGTCGCGTTGCCTAAGCGGCGATCAGCGGCAGGACATGTCCAGGGGCCTTGCGATCACGACACGGATCCAGGAGGGCGGCCTTATCCTTAGCAGCACGGCGAGCGTCGAGCTCGAAGGCGGAATGCCGGTGTGCGTGCTGACCCTGACGGCCCGGGCCGACGGTCCCGCCTGGCTGGCGCTCGCGTTGCGCCCGGCCAATGCGGAAGGGATCAGCTTCATCAACGACGTGGCACTTTCCCCTGATCGCAGGACCTGGACCGTGAACGAGGAACAGAGTGTCGTGTTCAGCGTGCCGGTGGAACGTCACCTGGTATCCGATTATGGTCATGGCGATGTCGCGCTCCATTTGAAGCAGGCGCAAGCCCGTGCCGAAATCGAAGAACACGGCGCAGGCAGCTGCGACCACGGCATGGTGACGGCGGCGGCGCTGTTCGCGATACCCGAAGACGGCGAGAGGGTCCTGACCGCCCGTATTCCGCTGCCGCACAAGACGCCCGTACTTGCGCAAAATGCCTGGGCGGACCTTCGCGAATCCGCGTGCATGTTGCAGTGTCCCGAGCGCAGATACCAGGAACTCTATGACGCGGCGATCACCTCGTTGATTCTGCATTCGCCGGACGATGTGTATCCGGGCCCATCGACCTACAGGCGTTTCTGGTTTCGTGATGCCGCCTACATCATCCATGCCCTGCTGTGCGTGGGCCTGGAAGCGCGGGCCGAACGCGCGCTGAGGCGCTTTCCGGAACGGCAGACTCCGCTTGGCTATTTCCGGTCGCAGGACGGCGAGTGGGATTCCAACGGTGAGGTGCTGTGGATCCTGCACCGCTACCAGGAACTCACCGGCAGGAAACTGACCGCCGACTGGCGCAACGTGATTGCACGCGGTGCGCGCTGGATCATGCGCAAGCGGCTTTCCGGCAAGCTCGCCGCGCCGCATGCGGGTTTGCTGCCTGCGGGATTCAGCGCCGAGCACCTCGGTCCCAACGATTACTACTACTGGGATGACTTCTGGGGCATCGCCGGACTGCATTGCGCCGCGGACCTGGTCCTCGGCCATGATGCCGACATGGCCGCCGAGTTTACGCGCGCCGCCGTCGATTTCACCGCGTCGGTGGACCGCAGCCTGGCTTCCTGCGCGCAGCGGCTGGGACGTCCGGGCATGCCGGCTTCGCCCTACCGGCGGCTGGATTCCGGCGCCATCGGGTCGATCGTATCCGGCTACCCCCTGCAACTGCATGCCGCGGACGATCCCCGGCTGCTCGACTGCGCGGAGTTTCTGCTGAAAGCCTGTTTTATCGACGGCGCTTTTTTTCAGGACATGATCCATTCCGGTCTCAACGCGTATCTGACCCTGCATGTGGCGCAGGTGTTGCTACGTGCCAATGACCCCCGGCATCTGGAACTGATGGACGCGGTGGCAGGGCTGGCGACGCCGACGGGCCAGTGGCCTGAAGCGATTCATCCGCAAACCCGGGGAGGGTGCATGGGTGATGGCCATCATGTGTGGGCGGCGGCCGAATGGGTCCTGATGGTGCGCAACTCTTTTGTGCGCGAAGAGGGCGATCGTCTGATTCTGTGCGCGGGTATTCCCGGGCGCTGGCTGAAAGAGGGCAGACCCGTGCTGTTCGGACCGGCTCCCACAAGCTTCGGTCCGGTGTCGATTGCCCTGAATCCAGTCTCGGACACCAGCGTCGAAATCGACCTGCGGACGGCATGGCGCGGTCAGCAACCACCCATCGACGTTCGTCTCCCGGGCCATGAGCCTGTCTCGCTGGAACAAAGCACCACAACCGTGATCGTCACAAGAGAGGAACTCCCTGCATGAACATCGCGCTCATCACGAACACCTTCACGCCGCACGTGGGGGGCGTGGCGCGCTCGGTGGAAGCGTTCGCGAAGGCATACCGGGAAATGGGTCACCGCGTGCTGGTCGTGGCGCCGGAATTCGAGAATGCGCCGGAGCATGAAACCGATGTCTTCCGCATTCCCGCCATCCAGCATTTCAACGGCAGCGACTTTTCGGTGGTGCTGCCAGTATCGCGGGGACTGTACGACAGGATGGAGGACTTCGGCCCCGACGTCATCCACTCCCAGCATCCTTTCCTGCTCGGCATGACCGCCCTGCGGATAGCGCGAAAGTTCGACCTGCCGCTGGTGTTCACACACCACACGCTTTACGAGCAGTACACGCACTATGTGCCGGGTGATTCGCCGGCGATGAAGCGTTTCGTCATCGAGCTGTCCACCCGCTATGCCAATCTCGCCGATCAGGTTTTTGCGCCAAGCGAGAGCATTCGCGACATGCTGATCCGGCGCGGAGTCACCTCGCCGGTGCTGGTGGTGCCCTCGGGGGTCAGCGTGGAGCGTTTTGCAAGGGGCAAGGGTCGGGATTTCAGGATGAAAAAGCATATCCCCGAGGATGCGTTCGTGGTCGGGCACATGGGTCGCCTGGCGCCTGAAAAGAATCTGGAGTTTCTCGCAAGATCGGTTGCGGACTTCATGGAGGAGCATGGCGCGGCGGTGTTTCTGCTGGTCGGCGCCGGACCTTCGCTGGAGGCGATCAAGCGAATCTTTGCCGGGGCCGGCATGAGCGGGCGCCTCCATACCTGCGGCGTGCTGGAGAAGGACGATCTCGCCGATGCGCTCAATGCGATGGACGTGTTCGCGTTCGCGTCGAAAAGCGAAACTCAGGGCATGGTCCTGACCGAAGCGAAGGCAGCAGGCCTTCCGGTGGTGGCCCTCGATGCGCCGGGTGTCAGGGAAGTCGTCGTGGACGGGGACAACGGTAGGATGATCAGGGAGGAAACCAGGGAGGCCTTCGCCGCTGCGCTACAGTGGGTTCATGCGCGCTCGCGGGACCAGAAAGAGGCCCTGGCCGCCTCCGCCCGCGCCACGGCCGATGTCTATTCGATGGCGGCTTCCGCGCGCAAGGCCCTCGCGGCGTATGAAAACCTGCGATCCGGTCCCTCCACCCGGTGGCATGATGACGAACTCGGCTGGGATCAGATCAGGGTCCGCATCAAGGCCGAATGGGATATTCTGAAGACATTTGCGCAGGCAGGCGACGAAGCTCTGAACGAAAGCCTCTTCGCCTCCGACCGGAAAATGAAGCGCTGACGCTGCCGTTTGATCCCGGCTTCGCTATTCAGGGAGTTGCGCCGTCACCCGAGCCGCTCCGTGAACGAAACCGCGGCGGAGCGCCCATGCCCGAGTGCCCGGGCTGGGGCTTCAAGGTTAAAAGTAACAGTTTTTTTCGGAATTTCTTACATCGCTAGGCATCCATGTATTACTCCGAGCCCTAAACAGTTAACATTTTAGGCTGCGTATCGAACATGTTGTCCGTGGAAATACTTCTGAACAATCGAGGGCCTTCTCTGGC